>JAAZCL010000211.1 GCA_012513315.1 Bacteroidales bacterium
ATCCTACCGAAAGCTTATTGTCATATTTAATTTGCATCGTTGCTTGCGTGTATGTGTGATTGCTGTTTGATAATATCAACACCATAGGTTGTATTTCAAACGAATTAAATAGTGGAATATTGTATCCTGCGGTTAAATTAAATGATAGGGGTATATGCGATTCTAATGAGTCTGATGAGTTATTAGTAGAATTGTGTAATGAGTTATCTGTTGGACTTGAGATATTAAAAACATAAAACTTTGGCTGATTAATATGTAATGCTGAAACTCCAACATAAAACTTTTTGGCGGTCCATGATACACCTGCACCTATATCTGCAGTTTGCTTTTTGGTAGTGTTTACACTTAATCTGTTAAAGCTAGTTTGATCTAGGTTAGATGTCAGATTTACCGTCTCTACATAGTAGTTTAGATTGTATATACCGACTTGTAGACCTAAATTGAGCATTCCACTGCCTATTTGTTGCTTGAAGCTGTATTGCGCTGCAAATAGAGAATTGCGAAGTGTGCCAATGTTTTCGGTGTAAGCGATGATTCCTGCTCCGTGATGTTTATTTAAAAAAGTAAAGGGCATATTGGTAGTAAATAGCACTCGCTGTGGCGCCCCCTCTATACCAGCCAACTGATATTTATAGATTGCGGTTGTATTAATGCTATTTGAAATTCCTGTATATGAAGGATTGTAATATCCTTTTACTTCCCAAAAGTGGGTGATGGGTGACTCCCACTGTGCTCTCAATTTAATTGAGCCGCACAATAATAATGAAATAATAAAATAATTTCGCCACTTCTTCATTATAGATATAACTGAGAAATGGCGAAAAAATTGTATAGCTTTTAAGATTCAGATAAATAATATTTACTGAAATAGTAAGAGGCTTACTTATTGCATTTACAAACTAACTTATAGAAACTATAAACTTTCGGGTTTAACTTTCATAAAGCGAAGCATGCCGAGCATCCATTTTGGGAGCGATTTTAATGGGTTGCGCTTACGAAGATCGAGATAAATATTAAGCTTTTTCAAAAGAGGTATCTTGTGAGCTTCAACCAGTTCTATGAGTGTGCCGTCGGGGTCTTCAATATATGCAAACTGACCAGCAGCTTCGCCCATGTCAAATGACTCTCCTTCTTTAAAAGCGCGTGAACTATCGACTGTGAATGGATATCCCATTTCTTCACATTTCTTTCTTAAAGCATCGGTGTTTCTGATATCGAAGCATATTTGTATGAATCCGGGATCACCCCAATATCGACCTTCATAAATTTTACGGGGTGTGCGGTCTAGTGGTTGCACCAGCTCTATAAATGATTTGCCAAACAGATCGCTAAAACCGCCTTGACGAGGTTTACTGTGCGATAGTATACGGCGATGGAATTGTCGTTCCCCCGAAGGAAGTGCTTTGAGATCATCAAAAGTTCCGGTTTCGTCTGCAACTATTACATCATATCCAAGAATATCGCGATAGATGGGCATAGCTTTCTCGATATCGGTAACACCAATCATGGCACCTGCAATACCACCGGTTAGTCGCCCCTCATCTCTGTATACAGTAGGCTCATGCACAATCTGAAAG
>JAAZCL010000212.1 GCA_012513315.1 Bacteroidales bacterium
CAAAACACTTTTAATACGCTCTCAGAACGAACCTCATCCATTGTAAAAGCTGTTCGTTCCCAGTCGCATGAAGCACCCAGTTTCTTCAACTGCTCTAAAATTATGCCACCATGCTCGCGAGTCCATTCCCACGCATGATTAAGAAACTCCTCCCTTGTAAGATCGTTCTTCTTAATTCCTTGTGATGCAAGTCTGTTAACCACTTTAGCCTCAGTAGCAATTGATGCATGGTCAGTTCCCGGAACCCAGCAAGCATTCTTGCCTTGCATTCTAGCTCGCCTAACTAATACATCCTGAATAGTATTATTTAGCATATGACCCATATGCAAAACACCTGTAACATTAGGTGGGGGAATAACTATAGTGTAAGGTTCACGTTCATCAGGTTCTGAATGAAACAGGTTGTTGTCCATCCAATACTTATACCACTTATCCTCTACTTCGGCAGGATTATATTTGCTTGCAATTTCCATATAATTATAACTATTCTAAGCTGAGAGAACTACTTTCTCTTAATATTTAACAAGATGCAAAAATACAAAAACTATTTGGTATATAAAGTAAGTTGTACTACAACTGTGCCTGTAATAGAAGGGACATTGATAGTACTTTGCTCTGATCCTCATCGAAATTATTGAGGAGGCTCCGAACGAGGTACGGACTATGTAGGGTTTAAAACCAGTGCAAACAATATGAGTTTGTTTATTCTTGGTATAACAAATATGGTTTTCTCTGCACCTTAAAACTTTCGACATCGCTTGCCCATTTAGCTTTAATCTCATCGGCCGATTTTCCTGCTATTATATCTTGGCGGATGTAATTTACACCAACAAGCTTTTCGAAGAATGAGGTGAAGAACTTATTGCCGATGTTAAGATTATTGTAAGCGTCGATAACATAAGATAAATCAAAACCGTTATTAATTATCTCATCGTTAGGGATATCACGTAGGTCTACACCATAACATTTCTTATTTAAAAGAGGTGGGTTTTTTGCACCCGGTACACTACGAGGCGTGAAAGTGAAAGTGGAGTTTTTATAATCGGGGTGACCATAAACTTCAAACGGAAAAGATGTGCCTCTACCCAGGCTCATAACTGTTCCTTCAAAAAGGCAAGTTGATGGATAGAGGTATATTGAATGAATATTTGGTAGGTTAGGAGAGGGGGCAATGGGAAGTTCATAAAGAGTTTGATGGGTATAATTTTCGCACGAAACAACTGTTAGGTTGCATATTCTACCCTCAGGCAACCATTTTTCGCCATTAATCATAAGAGCAAGTTCACCAAGCGTCATGCCGTGCACAACAGGGATAGGGAGCCAGCCCACGCCCGATTTATGCTTCATGTCGAGTAATGGGCCGTCTACATATATCCCATTAGGGTTTGGGCGATCTAATACTATCATCTTCTTGCCATGTTCGGCACATGCATCCATAAGGCGAGCCATACTTGCGTAGTATGTATAAAACCTAAGTCCCACATCCTGTAAATCGAATAAGAGAACATCAAACTCCTTCATTTTATCGGCAGTAGGCTTACCGCTTCCGCTATCATACAACGACCAAATAGTGATGCCTGTTTTTTCATCTACAGAACTGGCTACGTGCTCACCTGCATCGGCTGTACCACGGAATCCATGCTCGGGCGAAAAGATTCCCACTACATTAAAGTTTTCTCTAAAGAGCATATCTACAAGGTGCTCATCACCCACAATGCCTGTTTGATTGGTCATAACGGCAACTCGTTTATCTTTAATCAGGGGAAAGTAAGCATCGGTTATTTCGGCACCCATTTTAATGCTATTATGGATTCTGTTCTGGGCGGTGTTCTGGGCGGTGTTTTGAGACTCATCAATTGATTGTACTTCGCCTAACCTGTTATTACGATTCGCTCCCTGTACGCAAGATAACAGTGAAGATAATGCTATAAAAAGTGTGATTAGTTTTCTCATTACTCTTCGGTTTCAGTTGATGAATATTTGTGCTGTTCATGCAGTATATCGAACTGCTCCTCGAGTAGTAGTAGTTCTTTTTTTATCTCCGTTAGCCTTGCAATAGCTTCCACTCGTTTTGTTTCATCATCCTTCTTTGTTTTTAGAGTCTGGCGAGCTCCGTCAAGAGTCATTCCCTTCTCTTTCACAAGATGATAAACTACCTCCACTTGTTGAATATCTTCGCGAGTAAACTGACGTGTACCACCAGCCGTTTTCTTAGGCCTAATATTTTCGAACTCCTTCTCCCAAAAACGGAGCAATGAAACATTTACTGCAAAATGATCTGCCACTTCTTGAATAGTGTAGAAGAGTCGCTTATCGTTAAACTGAATAGGTTTTTTTCTTTTGCCCATATGAAGAGGTTGATTAGTAGTGAGTACTCAAAAATACTGTTTTAATTTCACTTGAATGCCTTCTTTGCAATATATATTACAGAACTAGAATTATTAATATCTGAAAGAGAACATATATAACCTGCTACACCAACAGTGAATCCTTTGATGTATTGCATGAGTGAACAGCTACCTTTGTACTTCTCACTCAGCATAGAGATATAAAAGGCATCAAGGGGCATAATCTTCTGTTTTATGATATTAAACTGATGCTTGCTTAGTAATTTTTCTACTGTATCCGGAGTAAAATGCCAAAGATGTCTGGGCACGTCGTATGCCGCCCAATAACCTTTATATTTCTTAGCATCATGAGAGTTGTGGTTAGGTAGTGCAATAATAACAACACCATCGGGTTTTAAAATGCTATTTATTTTGGCAACTACCTCATTTAAGTTCTCCATATGCTCAAGTACATGCCATAGGGTGATAACATCAAATGAGTCATCTTCAATTGCCCATAAACTCTGTTCGTCTTTAATATCTAATCCAAAATTGGAGGTTGCTTGCTCTCTGGCGTTACTATCTTTCTCTATCCCTGTAACTGTGTAGCCTTTTTCTTTTGCGGCGTTAAGGAAATAACCTGTACCGGAGCCAATATCGAGTAAATGGATGTTGCTTTTGGAACTTGTCGTTTTAGAATATTTAGACTCTAATGCTTTTTGTGAAAGCTGATGTTCAGAAACCACATATTTAGAAACCAGGTTAACTTTCTTCTTCAGCATCTGCTTTCTGAAAAAGTGATATAAGCGGTTAATAAGTCCGGTTTTAGAGTCGGAATGAGATATATAGTCGGGCGAATCATAATACCTACCAATTGAATCTTCAGAAGGAAAATTGTTTGTGAATCGGAAGCCGCAATTCTTGCAATAATAAATAGGAAATGTTTCTCTTGTAGAGAAATGATCGACAGCATCAAATACTTTTGATGTCTTTGAACTGTTGCAAATGGTGCAGTTTGTGATATTGATTATGGGCATAAAATGTAAAGTTGACTTGAGTTTTTGCTACCCTCTATTCGGTTAGTGTTATAAGCAAGTTTTATCTGGGTTTGATGTTATAAACCTCCTTTATGCCTACTTTCTTTTTCTTCTCGCAAGACCGCCAAAAGATTCATGATTGTTGTTGTTTAATTGAATAGGTGTCAAAGGTATGAAAATATACTTTGACTTCATGGGATGTATTAATTTATTGATGTATAGCTTTATATCTAATAGATGCAGTATTAAGAAAATAGTTGCAAGCTTATGGTTATATTATGTTAGTTCACTGTTTGAAACAGTTCATAATTCAACCATTTTCTTTAAAACTGTTCATTGATATACGAATTTAAGAAAAGCTTAAAAAATGGGTCTGTTATAAAATGCTTATTATCTATTTTATCAATCACACCATCATAGATAAGACCTCTTTCTGCTCTTTGCAATGTAGCTGTGCTTGGTAATCTATGTGTACTTCTATAGGACTCAGAAAAAATGTTTTCACCGTTTGTGCACAAAGCTATTAGTAATTGTTTTTTACTTGCAGACTGATTTTCGAATAGCTCCATAAAATAATCTTTCTTCATAATAATTACTTGTTCTACACACATATCAACTATTTCTATCGAGATAATAACTTTCTCTTTAGTATTCAGCCATATTTCTGATGCCAATTGTTGGATATAGTAGGGTATGTTTGCAGTTACTTTAATTATGTAATTTGCGATTTCTGTATTTAGTTCTATTCTCTTCTTCAAGAAATTGTTTTGTAAAAACTCAATAGTGTCTTCTTCTGGCAGGTAGCTAATTGTCATTTGAGATGCTGCATTGTAAAAAGGTCTTTTTTTATCATTGAACATTGCTTGCATCATATGAGTTTTACTTCCAAAAAAAAGATAATTTACTTGTTGTTGATGCTGAATCTTACTGCGAAGTAGACCTTCAAAATTAATTTCCTTCAACTTCTCAACTTCTTGAAATTCATCTAAAAAAACTAATACAGGTTTATTGCTTCGGGAGAGTGACTCAGTAAGGTCGAATAATTGAGATACATCTGTTTCATCAATCTCTTTGCTTGCAATATCTATCGAAAATTCGGGACTTCCATCTAGTCCAAACTTTATGACAGGACGAATGTTTTTGACTATTGTACTAAAGGTGGAAGCGAACTTTTGTAAATTACTCTGTTGTTTAGCAAGTGATTTAGTATATAGGCGAACAAAAGATTCTGTTGAGAAAACGGGCATGAAGTCAAAATATATGCAAGTGAAGCCTTGTTTCTCTAGTTTTTGAATAGCCTTTATAACCAATGAAGTTTTACCAAATCTTCGGGGAGCATACATAACTATGTTATTGCCTCCTGCTAGAGTTTTGACAATATAATCACATTCTTTATCACGATCGTAAAAGCTTTCTCCGGTTGCTACTGTACCATAAGTGAATGGGTTCATAATCTTTTTTTATTTCAAAGATAAATATATTTCTCAATTATGCAAAAATGCATAATGCAAAAATGCATAATATTAAATCTCAAATTATTTTCCTTTTCTCTCACTCACTTGGGGATAAGAAGTTTTTGCTGTATTTTTGTACTCTGTTTTGGGTAATTTACTCATATCCCGAAGCTTTATTTAAGTAATAATTGAAAGTTTATGATGACCTCCAAAGAGATTAGACAGTCGTTTAAAGTTTTTTTTCAGTCGAAAGAGCACCGTATTGTGCCTTCTGCACCCATGGTTATTAAAGATGACCCCACATTGATGTTTACAAATGCGGGCATGAACCAGTTTAAGGATGTTATTCTGGGTAATGCGCCCATTAAATATCCGCGTGTAGCCGATTCTCAAAAGTGTTTGAGGGTGAGCGGTAAACACAACGATCTTGAGGAGGTGGGCCACGATACTTATCACCACACCATGTTTGAGATGCTTGGCAACTGGTCGTTTGGAGATTATTTTAAGAAGGAGGCTATTGAGTGGGCATGGGAATACTTGACTGATGTTTTAAAACTAGATAAAGATAGGCTTTATGCTACTGTTTTTGAGGGTGCTCCTGATGAAAACCTGGAGAGGGATGATGAGGCTGCATCATATTGGGAGATGTATCTGCCGAAAGATAGAATCATAAATGGAAATAAAGATGATAATTTCTGGGAGATGGGTGATACCGGCCCTTGCGGTCCATGTTCCGAAATTCATATAGATATCAGACCCGATGCCGATAGAGCAAAAGTAGACGGGATTACGCTTGTTAATCAAGATCATCCACAGGTGGTTGAGATTTGGAACCTTGTGTTTATGCAATATAACCGTAAGTCAAATGGCTCACTTGAGCAACTCCCTGCTAAGGTTATCGATACAGGTATGGGCTACGAAAGGCTTTGCATGGCGGTGCAAGGCACTCAGTCCAACTATGATACGGACGTATTTCAGCCCATCATTAAGAAAATAGGAGAGGTTAGCAATAAAAGGTATGGCGATGACGAGAAGGTTGATATCGCTATGCGTGTTATAGCCGACCATGTTAGAACTATTGCATTTTCTATTACTGATGGTCAACTTCCTTCTAATGCAAAAGCGGGTTATGTGATTAGGCGCATTCTTCGTCGCGCCGTTCGTTATGGATATACATTCCTTAATATGCATGAGTCGTTTATGTATCGCCTAATCTCCACTCTCATAGAAGTTATGGGTGATGCTTACCCTGAGCTTGAGGCGCAGAAAGGGCTTATCGAAAAGGTTATGAAAGAGGAGGAGGAGTCGTTCCTTCGTACTCTGGAAACTGGTATTAAGCTACTCGAAAGAAATCTTCCTGAGAAGGAGGGTGGAGTACTTAGCGGTGAAGTTGCTTTTAAACTTTATGATACTTTTGGTTTTCCTCTCGACCTTACAGAGCTGATTTTACGTGAGCATGGTATGTCTGCCGATGTTGATGGTTTTAATGCTGAGATGCAGAAGCAAAGAGATAGAGCGCGAAATGCAGCTACTATGGAAACGGGCGACTGGACAAAGGTTGCTGATGGTGATGCTGAGTTTGTTGGTTATGATGAAACTGAAAGCACTACTCAGATTCTTCGCTATCGTGCTGTAAAGCAAAAGAACTCAGAGTTTTATCAAATTGTACTTTCACGTTCTCCGTTTTATGCCGAGATGGGTGGTCAGGTTGGTGATAGTGGCTGGTTGATTTCAGAAACTGGCGAGAAGATTGAAGTTTTTGATACCAAACGTGAGAATAACTTGGCAGTTCATCTAACAAAAAAACTTCCTCAAAATTTAGAGGGTGTGTTTACTGCAAAAATAGATACAGAAAAGAGAACGGCTACTGAGTGTAATCACTCTGCCACTCACCTTATGCATGAGGCTCTTAGAGAAGTGCTTGGTAGCCATGTTGAACAAAAAGGATCGTATGTATCGCCTGAGGTTTTGAGATTCGACTTCTCGCACTTTCAAAAGATGACCCCCGAAGAGATTAGGGAGGTTGAGGTTAAGGTTACTGAAAAGATTAGGAGCAATTTCCCGATAGAGGAGCATCGTCATGTTGCACTTGAAGTGGCTAAGGCTCAGGGTGCTATGGCACTATTTGGAGAGAAGTATGGTGACGATGTGCGTACTGTGCGTTTTGGCACTTCAATTGAGCTTTGTGGGGGTACTCATATTTCTTCTACAGGGCGTATTGGAACTTTCAGAATTGTGAGTGAGGGTGCTATTTCGGCAGGTGTTCGTCGTATTGAGGCAGTTACAGCCAAAGCTTGCGAGAATTATCTTTATGCCAAGGAGGATGCAATGCTTGAGATAAGGAATATGCTTAATAACGTTCCTGATATTATGCAGGGAGTTCATCGTCTTATTGCAGATAATGATGAGATGAAGAAGGAGCTTCAGAGTTTTGTTAAAGAGAAAACCGAACAGCTGAAACTAAGGCTTATTGAGAAGAAAAAAGAAATAAATGGGGTTGATGTTTTCAAGTTGGTTGTTCCGTTTGGTTCACCCGATATAATAAAAGATATAGCATTTCAATTAAAAGCTCAGTTCCCCCAAAAGATGTTGTTTGTGGGCGCAACAGATGCAAATGGTAAGCCTAACCTAACTGTAATGATTAGCGACGATTTGGTTGCTCAGGGTATGCATGCAGGTAATATTGTGCGTGAAGCTGCAAAACTTATTCAGGGTGGTGGAGGTGGACAACCTCACTTTGCATCGGCAGGAGGAAAGAATGCCGATGGTTTGAATGCTGCTATAGAGTTGGTTATTAAGAAGCTTGAAGGTAAAGAATAATATTTGATATACTACGAATACTTTGTAGTCTTGAAATAGGTTCTACTTCAAGCAGGTATTACTTTAAATGTAAACGAAAATTAAGGCTTTAAAGGTATATAAAAGACACTATTATGAATTGTTTTAGGAAATCGATATTAACTATTGTTGCATTTACTTTTATTTGTGCGGGTTCTTTCTCAAAAGAACCTGCTGATAAGGTGAACCCGTTTATTGGTACAACCAATTATGGTACAACCAACCCGGGACCAGTTTTACCTAATGGTATGATGTCGGTTTCTCCATTTAATGTAATGGGGTCTGATCTTAACAGGTTCGATAAGGACAGTCAATGGTGGTCTACTCCTTATACTAATATTAATAAATTCTTTACAGGTTACTCTCATGTAAATTTAAGTGGAGTGGGGTGCCCCGAAATGGGGTCTCTATTATTAATGCCCACTTTAGGTGAGCTTAATGTTAATTATGAGGATTACGGTAGTGAGTATATTGATGAGATTGCTACTCCTGGATATTATTCAAATATTCTTTCTAAATATAATATCAAAACTGAAGTTTCGGCAACTACTCGCACAAGTATAGCACGATTTACATTCCCCGAAGGGCAAGGAAATATACTCCTGAATTTGGGCGAAGGACTCACTAATGAGTCGGGTGCATGGATGCGCCGTGTGAGTGATACTGAGGTGGAGGGGATGAAGGTATTAGGCACTTTTTGCTATAATCCTGAAGCTGTATTTCCTATCTACTTTGTAATGAGGGTAAATAAAGCCCCTGAATCAACTGGTTACTGGAAGATGCAGCGCGATATGGGTGTTGAGGCTCAATGGGATTCTACAAGCGGGATTAGGAAGTTGTATACTCGTTACAACAGGGATATTGCAGGCGATGATATTGGTGCATACTTTACTTATAATCTTGAAGAAGGTGAGACAGTTGAGGTTCAGATAGGTGTTTCTTTTGTAAGTACTGAAAATGCGCGTATGAATCTTGATGCTGAACAGAATGGCTTTGATTTTGAGTTGGTGCAAAGTGATGCCCGCAAAGCATGGAACGAAGCACTGTCAAAAGTTACTGCAGAAGGGGGGACAGACGATCAGCATACTGTCTTTTACACAGGTCTTTATCATGCTCTTATTCACCCAAATATTTTGAATGATGTGAATGGTGAGTACCCCGAAATGGAAAGTGATGGTATTGGTAAAACGGAATCAAATCGATATACAGTATTCTCTCTTTGGGATACATACAGAAATGTGCATCAGATGTTAACACTTCTGTATCCAGAGAAGCAGTTGGATATGGTGCGTACAATGGTGGATATGTATAAAGAAGGCGGCTGGTTACCCAGATGGGAGCTTTATAGTCGCGAAACGCTCACCATGGAAGGTGATCCTGCTATTCCTGTAATAGTAGATAGTTGGATGAAGGGTTTACGCGACTTTGATGTTGAAACTGCATACGAGGCAATGTATAAATCGGCCACCACTCCTGGGAAGGATAATTTCTTACGTTCCGATATTGATGATTATATAAGCAGAGGCTTTATACCTATTGAATCTGAGTTTGACAACTCAGTATCTCATGCACTTGAATATTATATTGCAGATAATGCATTGTCGCAATTTGCAAAAGCCTTAGGTAAGGATGCTGATGCCATGAGGTTTTATAATCAATCTATGAATTATAAGAAATATTATTCTCCAGAGTATGGTGTTTTCAGACCAATACTTCCCAATGGTGAGTTTTTATCTCCATTTGATCCTAAGCAGGGAGAGAATTTTGAAGATGTGCCTGGTTTTCATGAGGGGAGTTCTTGGAACTACTCTTTTATGGTTCCGCATGACGTGGATGGGTTGATAAAGATGCATGGAGGTAAAAGGAAGTTTATTAATAAACTTCAGGAGGTTTTTGATGATGAACACTACGACCCAACCAATGAGCCTAATATAGGCTATCCTTTTCTGTTTAGTTATGTAAAAGGTGAAGAATGGCGAACACAAAAGACTACCCAAGAGTTGCTGGCAAAGCATTTTAAGAATTCAACCGATGGTCTTCCTGGTAACGATGATACGGGCACTATGTCAACGTGGGCTGTGTTAAATATGATGGGTTTTTATCCTGATGATGCAACTGATGCGTCTTATACTTTTACATCTCCTGTTTTTGATAAGATTACATTAAATCTGGACGACTTTCATTATAATGGGCATACAATTGAAATTGAGACTATACGCCCATCTTCAAAAGCTATTTATATTGATAAAATAGAGATTGATGGTAAACGTTTTAGGAGTTATCGCATTAGCCACGAGGAATTGGTTAACGCAAATAAGATTACCTTCTATCTTAAGGACAGGAAATAAATTGCTATAATAGATCTAAAATCATAAAATGATTTATTTTACATTTACTAATTAAGCTTTTTCTAAATCATTTAGAGTATTTGGGATATAACTATAAGAGTTATGTAATGAGTAACAAACGTTTTAGTTTATAGTTTTATTAGCTGAACTAAACGTTCCCATTTATCACTGAACTGTTTCTTGAACCTACTTACCTTTAAGTCTCGATTTGCAGAATGCCACCATTTGCGCCAGTATAGAGCAAAATAGAATGTAATTGGCATCGCAAAGAAATAGATAAGTGCAAGCAGCCAGTTATTAGTTGCAGAGCCTATAATAAGCGATTGGATAAGGTCGAATATAGGTATAAATATTAGTCCTGATACATATCTTACAGAAGGAATAAACTGGTTGTCTTTAAACAGACCGAGCAGTTTTTTATTGATTAAAAGAGGGAAGATTGCATTGAGATAACCAAACAACATAATTGGTGCGGTTAAGATTAAACCGGCAAAACGGCTATATATATTACCTTTCGATGCAGGTTTCCAGACCTTGTCTTTCGTATTAAGCTGATGTTCCTTTAATATCGCTTTAGCTTCACGAAAGTCTTTAATTTTATTATCAAACTCCTCGCGCTTATTCTCATAAAGGTTATCTAAACTTCTCACTATCTCAAGTGATGCTTGCAGATAATCATCCTTTCTATGAGAGTATTTCTCAAGTGCTAGTCGATCGCCATTCCAGTCGATCGCATCTTTATACTCCTCATAAAACTCATCGTTCCAGATGTTCACCACCAACGACTTTAAACTAGTTTCTAAATCCTGACGAAGCTGATTGGTTGCAAGATTTGGGTTTTCTGCATAAACTTCTTTGTATTGTGAAACTTCAATTGGAGTGCCAAATGTAATGTAAACATCTGTCAGGAATTCAAAAACATCGCGATAATATATAGATACTGGTACAATCTGACTATTCAGTTCGAAGTTAAGCGACGCCTCAGTTGGCAATACTATACGAGGTACAGCTTTCTGTATGGGTAGAAGTGATTGTTTTGGATTATGTCTTGCCTCAGGAAACAGTGCAATTGGATTGTTTTTTTTCATGATACGGGCTGCACTATTGAAAATATCTTTGTTCTTTTCAAGATTATCTTTTCCATCTCTAATTCTGAATACAGGGATAATGCGCATTCCTCTAAGAATCCATGCAACAAACTTTTGCTTAAATATATCTGCACGTGCAAGAAAAACAACCTGTTTAAAATGATAACCTGCATAAACCAGCAAAAGAGCATCCAGCAAAGCATTTCTGTGGTTGGAGGCGAAAATAATAGGCTTCTTTTTAGAAACATTCTCTTTCCTTCCCATAAATACCATCTTTCTGAAATTTAGTCTTAGCGCAGACTTAATTGGAATTTTCACCAATGTAATTCGAAAGTCGTAATTATAAAGCATAGTTTAATATGTAAATTATCAGCAGACTTAAATTAGTCCTATATTTAATAACTCAATATATTTTAATTAATTAGCGGTTGTTATTTCTTTAACCTTGCGTTTCCTCCAATAAGTAGCAAGAACAAGCCCCGCCACTATATGCCAAATTCCCCACCAGGCAGCTACCATAGCCATACCCCCTAAATTCAGTTCAGGCGGAAATATCCTTGGGTTAAAAATAAGGGCAAGACCTAATCCCGAGTTTTGTATGCCTGTTTCAATAGATATAGTTCTGCAATCAATTTCATTTATCTTAAACAACCTTGGAAATGCATATCCGCTTAAAAAAGCCAGTCCGTTATGCAGTAACACTAAAATAAATATCAGATGAATATACTTCAAAAATATGCTGAAGTTGCCCGCTAACGCCGCCACAATAAAGCCAATAAAGAAAATGACAGACGTAGCTTGTATTGGTTTGTCCATTCTTTTAGAGAATTTTGGGAATCTCATTCCGATAAACATTCCTAAGATAACAGGTATACCAAGAATTAAAAATACTGTGCGAAACATCTCTATCGGATCAATGGAAATTGGAACCAACAGAGGTGAATGTTTTGCATAAAGGCCACCCCAAAAAGCAAAGTTAAATGGAGTCATAATAAGGCTCATTACAGTTGTAATGGTTGTAAGACTTAACGACAATGTAACATTTGCTTTTGAAACTGAAGATATAAGATTAGATACATTACCGCCAGGACATGCTGCAATTAATATCATTCCAAGTGCAACAGGTGTAGAAGGGCGTATTATTAATACGAGTAAGTAGGTTAGAGCGGGCAAAATAATATACTGTCCTACAGCTCCAATTACTACAGGTTTAGGATTTGAAAACACTGTCCTGAAGTGACCAGGCCTAATACTTAAAGCTACTCCAAACATGATGAAAGCGATAGCTAAATTCATCATATTTACACTCTCCTGATTAAAATTCAGCTTTACAAAATCGAGCTGACTCATATCCCCGAATAGGGATAGTAAAGGTGTTATCTCCATCTGACTGATTGATTTTAAGGCGCAAAGTTACTAAAATATATTATTTACACCCATTTTTTACTATTCAGTAGTTTGCATTAAAATAATATCTAATCATCCGACTGGATTGTCTATGCTACCGTATTATTGTCTATGCTTCTTTATTATTGTCTATGCATCCTTATTATTGTCTGTGCTTCTAAATTAACAATCTAAAAGGAAGCTCACCTATTTAAGTCGCATTACAAATATTGCTTCAGATTGATTATATTTGTAAGTAGTTTGAATATATGATGTTTAATTGAACCATAGATAATTTATTATGAGTACTCCCTTAGCAGAAAGATTAAGACCACAGAATCTGGATGAATTTATCGGCCAAGAACATTTGGTTGGTATGGGTGCTGTATTGCGTAGAATGATTGAATCTGGCAAAATTCCATCAATTATCTTTTGGGGGCCTCCCGGTGTTGGCAAAACAACACTCGCAAATATCATAGCTAATACTATAAAAGCTCCATTTTATAAACTAAGTGCAATCAATTCCGGAGTAAAAGATGTAAGAGAGGTTATAGAGAAGGCCAAGAGTACTCGCTTCTTTGATTCTACAGCACCTATTTTGTTTATTGATGAGATACATCGGTTTAGCAAATCACAGCAGGATTCGCTCTTAAATGCAGTTGAAACCGGTACGGTTACTTTAATTGGAGCAACAACAGAAAACCCCTCTTTTGAAGTAATCAGGCCATTGCTTTCCAGATGCCAGGTGTATGTTCTCAAATCTATGGAGAAAAAAGATCTTGAGAAGCTGCTTCAAAGAGCTCTCACAGAAGATCATATTCTTAAAGACAAGAAAATTGATATAAAAGAAAACTCTGCGCTTTTCAGGTTCTCGGGAGGCGATGCACGAAAGCTTCTTAATATTCTCGATCTGAATATTGCATCATTTAGTGATGAGGAGGAGATAGTAATTACCGATCAAATGGTAACTGAACGATTGCAGGAAAATCCTGCTGCTTATGATAAAGGTGGAGAGATGCATTACGATATAATCTCTGCTTTTATTAAATCAATTAGAGGAAGTGATCCTGATGCAGCTATTTACTGGCTGGCGAGGATGGTTGCGGGGGGTGAGGATCCTAAGTTTATAGCGCGGCGACTTGTTATCTCTGCTGCCGAAGATGTTGGTTTGGCAAACCCTAATGCTCTACTGCTTGCCAATGCGTGTTTTGAAACCCTACAGAAAATTGGTTGGCCCGAAGGTCGCATAGTACTTGCCGAAACAACAATATATCTTGCTACATCTCCTAAAAGCAACTCTGCATACCTTGCAATTGATAAGGCCATAGCTAAAGTTGAGCAAACAGGAAACCTACCCGTTCCACTCCATCTTCGCAATGCTCCTACGGCATTAATGAAGGAGCTCGATTATGGCAAAGAGTATAAATATTCACACGATTATGAGAATAATTTTGTCAAACAAGATTTTTTACCAAAAGAAATAAAGAACAGCCGTTTCTGGGAAGCACAAAATTCTCCTGCAGAGAGTAAAATGAATGAATGGATGAAAAAGTTGTGGGGTTAATACCAACCCATTCCCTGGTCGTAAGGCGAACTTCTTTGTTCATACTTAAGATCTTGCAACATCGATGAGTTGGCTCTGATGGTGAAGTTATAAGATTTATAAGGACCAATTGGAATGAAGCTTGCCGACATGCTCCAGCAGTGCAGATTGCGAGTAAGTGTACAATTTATATTAGTGAATTTCTTCAAGTCGAAATTATAGTCTGTATTAAAAGTAAGATTCCAGTTCTTGGTTGGTTGTAAAGAGCCGCTAAGTCCAAAGTTGTGAGTCAATGCTCCTTTATACTCCATTCTGTCAATATCAAACTCTCCATAACCATAACGCAATGAGTAATTGAAAGATAAATTCCAATTAACAGCATTCTTAAGATATCCATTTTCATCAAATTCACCCATTGAGCTATCAC
>JAAZCL010000213.1 GCA_012513315.1 Bacteroidales bacterium
AACAGAACTTGACATGGGACTTGTAGACGAGAACAGTGATAAGGTACTTACTGTTAATGCTACAGATGAACAGCTTCAAGCAATGAGTGATTACTATAAGTTTATTGTTCAGAAATATCTTGAAATTATTCCGGCTAGCCAACAAGCAGGTATTACGCATTGGTGTCCTACAGACAGCCCAGCAGATTCTTCTTGGAGAGGTGGTGAGCCAGTAGGATTATGGACTGAAAAGTTTAGTACACGCAAACATACATATGCAGGTTTTGCAGATGGCTTGTCGGGTAATTAACTTTTAATTTACTAGAAAAGAGGCCGGAGAATGAAATATCCTGCCTCTTTTTTTTACTATTTACTTGCCGAAAGTGGTTATGAAGTATATTTTTTCTATTTTTATCATAATTAATCTGTTTTTAATGTCGTGTTCAGAGTCTCCTTTACCTGAAATACCAGATAAACCGGTACCAGAGGTAGAAGAGGAAGAAGTAGTTGAACCGCCTATTGTAGATATTGATGAATCTAAACTTCCTAAACTTAATGTAGTTGGAAGATATTTAAAAAATGAAGCTGGTGAGATTGTAAATCTTCACGGTTTTGCACAAACATATAGACCATTCTTTAATCAAAATGCATGGAATAATTACAATGTTGCAGGTTGTCTCAGTTATAATAAAAGGATGATAAATGAGATAATGTCTGCTGGATGGAAAATGAATTTTGTAAGAATGCATATGGACCCATATTGGAGTAATACCTTAAACGTAGAACCTTTACGATACGAAGGGCATGAAACTTTTTCTCAAACAAGATTTAAAAAATATTTGGATGAGGTATTTGTTCCGATGGCAGAACATGCTATAAGCAAAGGCTTATACGTTGTGTTTCGACCTCCAGGGGTGAGTCCAGAAAGAATTGCTGTAGATGACGATTACAATAAATTTCTTGAGCTAGTTTGGGATATAGTATCAAAACACCCAAAAATAAAGAACAATTCAGATATTATGTTTGAGTTGGCTAATGAACCTATTAATATCAAGGGTCCAAATGGTGATTATGCAAGTAGTGGTCAAGGACATTTTGATGAAATGAAGAAATTCTGCCAAAACATAGTTGACAAGATTAGAGCTAACTCAAATAATATAATTTGGGTTCCTGGTCTAGCCTACCAATCTTCATTTAGCGGTTTTGCGAACAACCCAATTGAAGGTACAAATATAGGTTATGCAGTACATGCATACCCTGGCTGGTACGGTAGTGACACTGAAGAAGCGAGCCCTGAATTGGGCGGAGAAATGGGTGGAGGTTATGAAAGCTTTCAACGTGGATGGGATGCTCAAGTTAAGCCAGTGTCTGATTTTGCACCTATTTTGGTTACAGAAATGGATTGGGCTCCTAAAAAATACAATTCTTCATGGGGAAAAAGTTTTACAGGAGAAGTAGGAGGACCTGGCTTTGGTGCAAACTTCAAATATATTGCAGACATTACAGGAAATGTGAGCTGGCTAATATTTACAGAGTGTCATCACTTAGCTGCTTTTAGAAATGTTGAAGGCACACCAGAAGAATACACTTTTCTTAACGACCCAGAGGCATGCCCTTGGCCTACATTTCATTGGTATAATGAATATGCTACGGGAGTAAATGGTATTGAATCTAATCTCGAAAAGATATCAGTTAAAGGTATAGACAATCAAGTTCAAATTTTGACCGGTGATGCAAGAAATTTAATTGTACAAGCACATTTTTCTGATGGTTCAACTAGATATGTAACATCTGATTCAGAATTTGACATTTCTGATAACTTTATTATTACAATTGATAAATCTGGTAGGATGAGCTCATTAAAAGATGGCGAAGCGGTAGTAACTGTATCATATAGTTTATCAGAAGGTAATGGCTACGAGTTTACATTTAATGTTAAATCGACTACATTTCCTCTTACTAATGAGATGTTTAACCCATCAATTTGGGAATCGGGCTCATTTGATGAAGACACAAAAACATTGATAACAGGACAATATGGTTTCGGAGGATGGCAATATGGTAATGGAGTTGATTTATCTTCATATAAATACCTGGTTGTAGAGTTAGGTTCTGATAATGATTCAAGTGTCTCTTTCAGATTGTTTGATGAAAATAATTATTGGTCAGGTGCTGCAATATATGATTTTAATAATCAGAGCAGAATTGAGATCGATCTCCACAGTATGGTTAAAGGTGACAATAAAGTAAAAGTTGACCCTTCTCATATATATATT
>JAAZCL010000214.1 GCA_012513315.1 Bacteroidales bacterium
AGTGAGTACATTGGCTGAGCTGGGTTTGAGAGTTAAACTTGATGATATAGGTTATCTCACCCCACGAGTACAAGCATTACTGCAGTTTGAGGAGTGGAAAGATATTAATTTCGATAGTTTTAACTGGAGTGCAGGTATAACTTATCAAACATCAACAAGATTAGGACCCATTGATTTTACGTTAGGGTATCAACATGAGTTTAGCGATTTCAATTTCTTTGGTGGAGTGGGGTATCAGTTTTGATGTTTGTGGGGTGTGTCTTTTGTAAGTTGTGATGCAATTACAGTGTCGTTTTAATAGTCTAACAATGGTAAATGCGTCAACACTCAATTAAAACATCACTTTTGTTTAGTAATCATAATACTGGTTTTTCCCATTCATTCGTAAATGAGGCCGATACCGTCTTAAAATGTGCAAATCATTTACAAGTTGTGTGTAGTTAATACTGTTAATGTGTGGCTGATTAATATAATTTTTTTATATCTTTGCTCGCGTTAAACGTAATTTTTATTCAAGCAACTCAGCTTGAATAAAAACATGTGTCTACAAATAGAAATTGAATTTAATTTTAAAACTTAATTGTATGAGAAAAATTCTTTTAATTTTTGCATTGTGTATAGGGCTGGTAAGCAGTTTGTTTGCACAGCAAAGAATAACTGGTACGGTTCTTGACCAAGATGGTTATACCCTACCAGGTGCAACTGTTCTCGAAAAGGGAACCAGTAATGGTACTGTTACAGATCTCGATGGTAAATATACTCTTACTGTATCTAGTGATGCAGTGTTATCTTTTTCCTTTGTGGGAATGGTTACAGTTGAAGAAGAAGTAGGTAACAGATCGGTAATAGATGTTACATTAATGTATGAAACTATCGGTATTGATGAGGTAGTTGTTACTGCTCTTGGTATATCGCGTGAGCGTAAATCGCTTGGTTATGCTATTCAGAAAATTGATGGAGATCAAATTCTTGAAGCAAGAGAGTCTAACGTTGCCAATGCACTTTCGGGTAAGGTTAGTGGGTTGCAAGTTATTCGTTCGAGCAATGGACCAGCAGGATCTTCAAAAATAGTGCTACGTGGTAATAGCTCACTTACAGGTGACAACCAACCACTAATAGTAGTGGACGGTACACCAATTGACAACTTTACGGGTGCTGATAACAATGACTATTGGAACCCATCTACTGATATGGGTAATGGTTTGGGTGATATTAACCCTGAGGATATTGAAAGCATGTCTGTATTGAAAGGTGCATCAGCTGCCGCTCTTTATGGATCGCGTGCTGGTAATGGTGTAATTCTTATTACTACAAAATCAGGAGTAAAACGTGAAGGTTTAGGTATTACTGTTTCTTCTTCTGTGGGTATTGAATCCATTTTTAGTAATCCTAAAATGCAAAGTGCATTTGGCCAAGGTTCACAAAACATTTATGACCCTCGCTCAAATCTAAGCTGGGGACCAAAAATTGCAGGTCAGAGTGTAGAGAGCTGGAATGGACAAAGTGTTCCGATGCAAGCGTATGATAATGTTGGCAATTACTTTAAATCAGGAGTTAATTTCAACAACAACGTTTCATTTCAACAACAGTATGAAAATACATCTCTTTATACTTCAGTTACACACATGGACGATAAGAGTATGATTCCTGGATCTGATCTTAAACGTGTCAACTTTATGACAAGAGCACTTTCTAATTTTGGACCCGACAAGCGATGGTCACTTGATACAAAAGTGCAGTACATCAATTCGTCTGCAACTAACCGCCCACTAGTAGGTGTTAACGCATCTAACTCTTTTTACACTACATATTTAATGCCACGTTCATTAGATATTACAGGTTTTAGTAACCCTCTTACTGAAACTGGGCAGATGTTATGGTATGGTGGTAGTCAACAAGCTAACCCCTATTGGACATCTAAATATAATTTGAACACAGACAGCCGCGACCGTTTTATTCTACATGGTGCGCTAAAGTATAAGTTTGCAGATTGGTTGAATGCTGAAGTTCGTGCAGGATCAGACATCTACACTACAAACACTGAAAACAAATTGTATGGAGGAAGTCCAGCTGCAACAGGTGGTCGTTACAGTATGGGAAAGCAAACCCATTTTGAGAACAACTTTAGTACGTTGATTATGGCATCTAAAGACAATCTTTTTGGTAAGGTTGGTGGTGCACTGACATTAGGTGGAAACCTTATGCAACAGCAAGGTAGCGGACTAAATGGTAGTGCTGGAGAGCTGGAAGTTCCCAACTTGTTTGCTCTGAACAATGGTGTAAGCAATCCAACAATTGACGAATGGTTTAATAATAAGAAAATAAATTCGGTTTATGGAACCATGCAATTAAACTATGATGGCTATCTGTTCTTAGATGCAACATTTAGAAATGACTGGTCATCTACACTACATAAAGACAATAGTTCTTATTTCTATCCTTCAGTTAACGTAGCATGGGTAGTATCTGATATGCTTTCGAAAAGCTATGATTTGCCCAATTGGTTTTCATTTGGCAAACTTAGGGCTTCTTATGCTGAAGTAGGTAACGACCTTAGCCCTTATCAACTATACAATACTTACTGGATTGGTAAAGACCAAAATGGTAATACTACTGCTGGTATGGGAAATACATTGTTTGATTCAAGCGTGAAAAGCGAGTTAATCAAATCTTATGAAGTTGGTGCTGAGCTTAAGTTTTTCAAGAACCGTTTAGGTCTTGACTTCGCTTGGTATAAATCAAATGCTACACGTCAATTGATAAACTTACCGATGGACCCAATGAGTGGGTATGAGAGTAGAAAGATTAATGCTGGAGATATTCAAAACAGAGGTGTTGAGTTAGAAATGTATGGAGTTATTCTTCCAGGCAATAACAACGGACTTCGTTGGGATATGTTGCTTAATTACTCATTCAACCGCAATACAATTAAAGCATTGGCTGATGGTGTTGACACTTATCAAATTGGTGGTTTTGATGCTCTTCGTATTTTAGCTGAGGTTGGTGGCAACTATGGCGAAATTTATGGAACAACCTTCCAAAGAGTAACAGATGAATCAAGTCAATACTTCGGTCAAAAGATCGTTGATGCAAACGGACTCCCATTGTATAACACAGAAAGATCAAAACTAGGTAATCAACAGCCAAATGCTATGGTTGGCTGGAGCAACACTTTCTTATATAAAGGAATTTCTTTAAGTTTCCTTATTGATGGACGCTTCGGTGGCGATATCTTCTCAGGAACAAATCATGCTATGCAATTAGCTGGTACTTCAAACGTAACTGTTATTGACGGAGAGAGAGCTGATATGATAGTTGATGCTGTTGTAGCTGATGGTACTGGTTTTAAGAAGAATGATCAATCAATTACTGCAGAACAATACTGGACACAAATAGGTGCTGGTGGTGGTAACTTGGGTATTGTTGAGGCAAATATTTACGATGCCACAAACATTCGTTTAAGAACAGTTCAAGTGGGTTATGAGCTTCCAAAGAAGTTGCTAACAAACACTGTATTAACACGTACAAAATTTAGTGTATCTGCTAATAACGTTTGGATGATCAAAAGTAATCTTAATGGTGTGGACCCTGAATCTGTATTTGCTACAGGTACTAATGCTGTTGGTTTTGAAAACGCAGCACCTCCTACATCAAGATCTTTCTTATTTAACGTAACACTAGGATTTTAAAAATAGATATATATGAAAACAATTATTAAATATACATTTTTATACCTGCTTGGAATCTTTGTGATTTCATCATGCTCCGACTTTGAAGAGATCAATGTCGATCCAAAAGCAGCGAGTGGAGAGCAGGTCCAGGTTGAATACATTATCAACCAAGCAATTATTCAGGCACAACAGAATCCTGACGTTGCTGAACGTGCCTTTGTACTATACTGGAAAACAGCCTCACGTCAACATCGACACAATGGGGCTTTGACAACAGGTTCTTATAACGAAGAGTGGACAGGAAACTACTACAATCAAATTTCACAATGGCTCAAATCTGCTAATCTGGCAATTTCAACCTCTGATGAAAAAATCGAAAATGGTACAGGCCACGTTTATTCTGCTAATTTGAAACAAATTGCTCGTATTTGGCGAGTTTACTTGATGAGTGAGTTTACTGATATCTTTGGCCCAATGCCTATTGACGCATTCTCGGGTGTAAATCCAGAGTTCAACAATGTAAAGGATGTTTATTACTTTATGTTGAGCGAATTGAAAGAAGCTACAGAAGCTTTAGATTTATCTGTGACTAACCCAGATGGATTAAAGAATTTTGATCCGGCTTATGGTTACGATTATGCTAAGTGGAAAAAGTATGGTAACTCCATGCGTTTACGTTTAGCTATGCGTTTGAGCGAAGTTGATGCTACTAAAGCTAAAACAGAATTTGAAGACGCTGCTAAAGGTGTTCTGATATTAACTGACGCTGATGATTTTAAGGTGACAGAAAAACCAGGTTGGGACAACCTATCGGGTGTAATGAGCCGTGAATGGAATGCACAAACTTTGTCTTCTACACTTAACAATCTATACCTTGGTTTAGGTGGTGTTAAGTCGGCAGATCAGTTAGATGCTAAATTTGATTCTAAAATTAAACCAGCAGGCTATATAGGATTAAAATTCGAGAATCATTTAACAACCATGACCAACGATCCTTCAAGAGGCTATTGGATGGATGGACTACCCAATGTAATTGACCCACGTGCATATGTGGCTTTCCCAATACCAGGTGATTTTGATAATCCAAATTTCTCATTTTTCCCATCATGGACAAATGATGCTAAAACAGTAAAAAGAAATTTATTGGATGATGAAGGAGGTGTTGTCCTCGAATTTGATGGTACTTATACTTGGAACGCTGCATCATATGG
>JAAZCL010000215.1 GCA_012513315.1 Bacteroidales bacterium
CAATGTATACATCCTCAGTAATATTCCCACTATTTTGCAGCGTCACATTTATACGAACAGAGTCATCCGGATTAGTTAAAAGATTAGGCCTGTTATCAACCATCAGTAACAGCTGCTCACGCCTTTCAATCTGCAAAGAGGTGCCAGTACTATATATAAATGCACCCTCATTATCCAGCAAATTATAAAGAACCTTTTTCTCACCAAAGTCCAAATTCTTAGTAAGAACAAGTTTAAAAGAAACAAAAGTGCTATCACCCGGCAACAAATTTATTAATCTTTCGTTCTGAGACAGAGAACGTATCCCCTCAGGGATATCAACCTTAACCCCACCTTTAAAAATATCATCAGATATGTTGGTCACCTTCAGCACGTGACTAACCATCTGTTCAGATTGCGAACTATCTTTAAATTCAATTGAAATGGGATTACCAGAAAACAAGTCCATCCCTCCACTAATAAGCAGAAAGAGAAAGATTAAATGAAATTTAAAATATTTATACCTGGTAATTTGTGACATCTAATTAGTAGTCAACTCAAACATCAACTGGGTAGTAAAAGTCTCTTGTTGGTTGATAAACAGATATTGATCTTCAATTGGCTTGGCTTTATAAATCATATCATACTCAACAACATTACCATTTGTTGTAGCACCTTGCAGAATTAATTGATTTGTAGTGGAAATATTAACAGGTTGCTGAGTACCGTTTCCACCACTCAATTGAAGTGAAACCAAATCAAGGGGCAAAGTACGACTACTAGTTGTAGAAGTAAATTGACTAGTTTGAGATTTAGCCCTAACCTCATAATTACCTGACGCAGAAACTTTAAGACCCTTTTCGCATGTTTTTTCTACACCATTCATATAATCAGTAATTGAATTGTATTCGAGTAACACATCAGGAGTTACAGTGATGGAATATACAGGAACCTGAGAGTTGGGATCTATATTAAGAAAAATTTGGCCAGCAGTATCTTTAATCATCTTTTCTTCATTCTTTCCATTGTTAGTATATAACCTATATTCTACATCAAATTTTACTGTTGCCCATCTGGGAAAGTTTTTTAAATAATTGCCTCCCTGCACCTGCAAGTTAAAATCGAAGTTTAAATTTTGATAACCATCTTGATTAGATGAATTGAAGTTTAATATTTCAACCTCATTATTTAAACTCAATGGATAGTTAGAACTATTAATAGCAGTTACATTAGATGTACCACCTTTTGATATATATATAAAATTCAACATATTCACTGGGAAATTATGGGTTATACTTGTCACTTTAGCTGTAATTTTCCAGTCTGTCTGTTTCATTTTTTGCGACTCCAGTAATAGCATTAAATAGGCTGAGTCAGAGATCTTTCCACTATACTCTGTCACTTGTATATGCCTACTACCTCCAAAACCATGGAGATTATATGTATTGTTTTGACCAAACATAAAATGTATAGACGCAATAGACAATAAAAACACCAATAAAAACCTAGTCATAACGGAATTCCAGTTCTGCAGCCTCTAATATAGTCTCATCACCATAATCCAGCATCACAGTGGCAGTATATTCACCTTTTTCCAATGTCTCTCCCGGTGAGATCATAACCTTACGAACATTCCCTGGCATAGTAAAAAAGGGCGTATCACTCAAAGAAGTCTCTTTACCAGTAGTACGATTAAATATTGTAGTCTTTATCACACCATCCGTCCAAATATTACCATTATTATTAAAAGCAAGTACAATATTCTCACTCTCACGGTTAAAAGTCATATCAGTTATCTCCAACGCTCTGCGCTCGCCTATCATGCCTTTCCTATAAATTTTAATACCCTGCCTCACGTTAATACGAATAGCTGCACCCTGAGCATCCACACCATCCACAGGATTCATCTGAGTTACATATAACATGGCTGTTTGCACATTATCTCCAGAAGGTATAACACGAGGCACATTCATCATCACCTCCACCTCACGGCTCTCACCAGGCTGAAGAGTAAGATAAGTTCCTTCGGGTAGAGAAAGCCAAGAAGCACAAGAATTCTCTAAGCTATCAGGAGGAAACA
>JAAZCL010000216.1 GCA_012513315.1 Bacteroidales bacterium
GTCTACAACATCACCATATTGATGCTTAGTGTCGTAGCCTTTAGATACATAGATGATATTTCTATTTATGTCTTTTTTAGTAACAAACCATGGGCCACCACTTAATCCTAGCCCTTTTCTCTGACCAATAGTATGAAACCAATATCCCTGATGTTTGCCAAGAATATTGCCGGTCTCCAATTCTACAATTAAGCCTTCTTTCTTGCCTAAGTATCTCTCAATGAATTCATTATAGTTTACTTTTCCCAAGAAGCATATACCCTGACTGTCTCTCCTTTTTGCAGAAGGCAAGTTTTGCTTTAAGGCAATATCACGCACTTCAGATTTCAATAAATTTCCAATAGGAAGCATCAATTTAGAAGCCTGAAGATAGCTTATTTGGCCCAAAAAATACGTTTGATCTTTTATTGGATCTTTTGCAGTAGAAAGCCAATCAAGACCATTTTGCTGGGTGATACTAGCATAGTGACCTGTAGCAATTTTATCAAAATTATGTCCCCACTTCTGCTCAAATACGCCAAATTTGATTAATTTATTACACATCATATCAGGATTAGGAGTTAAACCTCTTTTTACAGAATCTATAGTATATTTAACCACAGTATCCCAATATTCTTCGTGCAACGAAACGATTTCAAAACGGCAGCCATATTTTTTTGCTATATAGGTTACAATCTCTATATCCTCTTCCGATGGACAATCTATATATCCATCTTTGTCTTCCATTCCAATTTTAATATAATAAATGGTCGGATCGTAACCCATCTCTTTAAGTTGATGTACTACAACCGAACTATCTACTCCACCTGACACTAACGCTGCAATTTCCATTCTATCGTTGATTTTGAGGTGCAAAGGTAATCATTTCTATTTAAATGTTGAAAAGCAACCATCTACCTGATGAAAAAAATGGGTCTCAAAAATTTGTTTTTATTTATAATCAAATCAAGAGTATCAAAAAAAATAATAGTATCTTTACGTTTCAACAATAGTTCAAATGAAATCGGAATGATTCAATTATTAAGGACTATTACTGAGATTACTGCGGCATACGCAACCCGAAGAGAGTTCGGGACTTCAAAAGAGAAATAAAAAATGATATATATAAATGACTTACAGATGGAATTATTCAACCCTAACAGATTACCAAAAGAATAAAAAAGATGAATTAGCGAAAGAATTAAACTTACTACCCATAATTGCAGAGCTGCTTGTAAATAAAGGGTTCGACTCAAAGGAAGAGGTAATGAAATACCTGTATCCAAGCCTCGATGATCTACACGATCCTTTTTTACTACCTGATATGGATGAGGCAGTTAAAAGAATTGAGAAGGCTCTTGGCAATAAAGAGAGAATACTGATTTATGGCGATTATGATGTAGATGGCACAACAGCGGTAGCCTTGGTTTATAAATTTTTTCGTGGAATAACTAGTAATTTAGATTATTATATTCCGGATCGGTACGACGAAGGGTATGGTATTTCGATTCAAGGAATCGATTACGCCGTGAAAACAGGTGTAAAGCTCATCATCTCACTCGATTGCGGTATTAAGGCACTAAGCAAAGTTCTATATGCAAAAGAGAGGGGCATAGATTTTATTATTGCAGATCATCATGTTCCAGATAGTAAACTCCCTGATGCTATAGCTGTAGTTGATGCTAAGCGCACCGACTCAATTTATCCGTACGATGAATTATCGGGATGTGGTGTTGGCTTCAAATTGGTGCAAGCTTTTTCCCAACGAAACGGTTATCCTCTTTCTGAGATAGAGCCTTTGCTCGATTTAGTAGCAGTTAGTGTAGCAGCAGATATTGTTCCTATCACGGGCGAGAATAGGATAATGACACATTTTGGCCTTAAACAACTCAACTCTAATCCAAGCTTTGGATTGCGTGGCATAATTGAAGTATGCGGATTGCAAAGAAAGCATATTACCATAAACGATATTGTATTTAAAATTGGCCCACGCATAAATGCCTCGGGTAGGATGATGAATGGCAAGGAAGCGGTTGATCTTATGCTAGCAAATGATATGACTTCTGCTAGAGAGAAAAGTATTAATATAGATCAGTATAATCTAGATCGACGCGAATTGGATAAAAAAATCACAGACGAAGCTATTGATTTTATAGATAATAATATTGATATAGAGAAACAAACAAGTATTGTCCTTTATAACGAAAACTGGCACAAAGGCATTGTTGGTATAGTAGCATCTAGGTTAAGCGAGAAATATTATCGACCCGCAGTTGTTCTCACAAAATCTAATGATATGATTTCTGGGTCTGCACGATCAGTACCAGGGTTTGATGTTTATAAGGCAATTGAATCTTGTAGAGATATTCTTGAGAATTTTGGTGGACATACATACGCTGCCGGACTCACTCTGCGTGAAGAAAATCTTCCTATGTTTAGAAAACGCTTTAACACTCTTTCGTTTGATGGTATGGAGCCAAAGATGATGTCGCCACAGATCACAGTAAATGCTGAGATAACATTCTCGCAAATTACCCCTCAACTGATTGAGAGTTTAGATTTGTTTAACCCATTTGGGCCTGAAAATGAGAATCCTGTTTTCTTAACAAGAGGAGTCTTTGATACAGGAAATAGCCGATTGGTAGGAAAATCGCAACGACATATCAAGCTCGAAATGGTTGATCAGTCTACCAATACTTTTATGCCCGGCATTGCTTTTGCGCAACACGACAACTTTAAACGCATAAAAGATGGTTTCCCTGTGGATATTTGCTATACAATTGAGGAAAATACACATGGTAACAGGTCGTTCACACAATTAATGGTAAAAGATATAAGGGTATAATGTTTCACGATATACTTAGTCAGTATTGGGGATATACTTCTTTTCGATCTATACAAGAAGATATTATTCAGTCTGTCTGGGAAAAGAAGGACACACTGGGTTTAATGCCCACAGGAGGCGGAAAATCGCTCACATTTCAGGTACCTGTAATGGCAATGGAGGGTATATGTCTTGTGGTTACACCCCTTATTGCACTGATGAAAGATCAGGTAGACAATCTCAGAGAAAGAGGCATTAAGGCCGCTGCAGTTTATTCAGGCATGTCGCGCAGTGAGATCATTACAACACTCGAAAACTGCATTTTTGGAGACTATAAATTTCTTTACGTTTCTCCCGAAAGGTTATCATCAGATATTTTTCTTGCAAAGCTGCAAGCAATGAACGTATGCCTGTTGGTGGTTGATGAATCGCATTGCATCTCTCAGTGGGGATATGATTTTCGACCTGCCTACTTAAAGATAGCAGATATAAGAACTGTTTTGGAAGATGTTCCTGTATTAGCTCTTACTGCAACTGCAACTAAAGAAGTAGTTGAAGATATTCAGGAAAAGTTGCATTTTAAGAAAAAGAATGTTTTCAGAACTGGTTTCTCTAGAAGTAATCTATCATACGTAGTACGCACTTCACAAAATAAAGTTGGCGAACTCCTACATATCTTAAAATCAGTTCCCGGAACAAGTATTGTATATGTTAGAAGTAGAAGATATACTAAAGAGGTTGCAGTTGCTCTTCAGAAAGAAGGTATATCTGCAGACTTTTTTCATGCGGGTCTTTCACACACCGAAAAGATTTTAAAGCAAAATTCATGGAAGACTAATGAATGCCGTGTGATTGTTTCCACAAATGCTTTTGGAATGGGTATTGACAAACCCGATGTACGCACTGTAATACATCTCGATCTACCCAATTCACCTGAGGAGTATTTTCAGGAAGCGGGTAGAGCAGGCAGAGATGGCTTAACCTCATACTCAATAATATTATACACTAAAGCCGATAGTGTTAAGCTTAAGAAGAGGATTTCTGACTCATTTCCAAAAAGAGATTTCATAAAACGAGTATATGAAGCTTTAGGCAATTATTTTCAAGTAGCTGTTGGTTCAGGCTTTGGAAGAGTATTTGATTTTGCATTACATGATTTCTGTAAAAGTTTCAAGTTCCCACAACTACAAACACACCATGCCCTAAAGATATTAGAACTTGCTGGATATATAGAATACACAGAAGAAATAGACTCCCGCTCTCGTTTACGTTTTCAAATTTACCGAGATGAGCTATACTCACTCAAATTTGACAATGATATTGATGGTTTGATACACACTATTTTAAGAAGCTATACAGGTGTGTTTGTCGACGATGTATACATTGATGAATCAATGCTTGGCACTAGAATAGGAAAGAGCAAACAAGAGGTATATGAGATGCTAGTAACACTTTCGAGGCTACGTTATATTAATTATATACCGGCAAAAAAAACTCCATTTATTATATTTATTTCCTCACGAGAGGAAAATCATTTTATTTCTATTCCACGCATAGTCTATGAAGAGAGAAAAAAGCGTTTCGAGCATCGTATATACTCAATGATAGATTATGTAGAACGACAAGATGTTTGTAGGAACCGAATTTTGCTTACCTATTTTGGAGAGTTAGATGCAAAGGATTGCGGTTGTTGTGATGTCTGTCTCAAAAAAAATGAAACAGGACTTGCAAACTATGAGTTTAAAGAAATAGAAGAAAAACTTACTAATCTCTTTAAAACAAAAGAATCATATCGCATAAATGAATTGGTTGATAATTTCAAAGAAGGTCTGGATACAGATGAAAGAAGTGAAAAAGTTATTAGAGTAATTCGTTTTAAAATCGATATGGGAGAGCTTAGTTTAGAAGACGACCGCGTTAGTGTCTAGTGATATATCATCTTTTTAGTCATACCTCCATCAACTACAATGTTTTGTCCATTTATAAAATCATTATCAGGTTGGCATAAGAATAAACAGGTGCGAGCAATATCTTCGGGCTTTCCTACTCTTCCCGAGGGGTGTTGACTATGATCTTGGGAGTTGAGCAAATCATAATTACCAGTCTCTATCCAACCAGGACTGATTGAATTTACTGTTATTTTGTATTTGCTCAATGATAAAGCTAATGCATGTGTGAGGGAAATAATGGCTCCTTTGGAGGCAGCATACGATTCAGAGTTGGGCTCACTCATTAAATAACGGGTAGAAGAAATATTTATTATTCGTCCATAAGTGTTTAACCTAGGGTTTGATTCTCTATGTATTGCCAATGTGCGGGCAGTAATAAATACTGGGCGCAGATTAATATCTAATACTTTATCAAATTCATCTACTGAAGTCTCAAGTATAGAATTGAAAAGGCTAACGCCTACATTATTAACTATAACCTCAATATTCCCTTTTTCTTCTATTACTTTATTAATTGATTTCTCTAATGCTTTTGCATCTGAAGCATCAACTTCGTGAAAATTACATTTGTATGATGAAAGTTCATTGCAGAGTTTTCTACTTTCATCTACATCTATATCGCAAAATGTTACGTCTGCACCATTGCTGCAAAATAGTTTAACCATAGCTCTGCCAAGTCCTTTGGCACCTCCAGTGATATATATAATTTTATCTTTTATAGAATTATCCATTATTGTTGGCTTTCTAATTAAATCCTTTAATTATTATATCAATATAAATTTCGGTTGTTTGTATATCAAGATACAGCTGTTAACACGGGGTTAAGCTTCTTCCCTGTTAATTTCTGAATATCTTTAACCATCATACGTTCATTAGGAGCACAAAATGAAAGTGCAGTTCCGCTTTTACCTGCACGTCCTGTACGTCCTATACGGTGAACATATGTTTCGGCCACATCAGGCAAGTCGTAATTGATAACCATCTCCAAATCGGCAATATCAATACCTCTTGCGGCGATGTCGGTTGCTATAATCACTCTGGTTTTACCCGACTTGAAATTTGTAAGAGCACGTTGGCGTGCATTTTGCGATTTGTTGCCATGAATTGCCTCACACCCAATTCCTTTCTTGTTCAATACTCGTGCAATTCTATCTGCTCCATGCTTAGTGCGCGAGAATACTAGTACAGATTTACTTTGAGCCTTTTGCAGCACCGTAAAAAGCAGATTGCTTTTCAAAGATTTTTCTACAAAATA
>JAAZCL010000217.1 GCA_012513315.1 Bacteroidales bacterium
GCATTTGGGATTATTGCATTTCATTATTTCAAATATTTCGTCGGGAAGTACTACCTTTTTCTTCTCTACAACATCAAAATTCTTAATTATATTGAGGTTTACATTGGGGGCAACTAATGCTATGCGGTTGAGCTCATCTTCGCGAAAGAACTTGTCGGCAACCTTTATAATGCCTTTATGACCCATTTTGTTGCTCTTGAAATTGTTACCTATAGTAATGCGGTTGTTTATGCTCTGCAGCTTTAGTAGAGAGACAACTTTAAAAACTGCATTTGCCGGAATATGATCTATTGCGGTGCCATTTTCTAGTGCAGCAACTTGTAATTCTTTTCTCATAATAATTCTGTTTCTATACCCATAAGATCGCAAATAATAGCTTGACGGGTGTACATGCCATTTTTTGCCTGCTCGAAATAATATGCTTTAGGATTATCATCTACATCTTGATTAATTTCTTTAACCCTTGGAAGTGGGTGAAGAACCTTAAGATTATCTTTTGAATCTTTAAGCATATCGTTATGTAAAACGTATACATTTTTCACTTTTTCATACTCCATAAGATCGGTGAATCTCTCTTTCTGAACCCTTGTCATATATAAAATATCGGCGCTATTGATGGAGTCAGATGAGAAGTCGGTAAACTCTTTATATGGAATATTTTTAGTGTCGCAGAATGCTTTGTACTTATCAGGAATATGAAGCTCTTCGGGAGCCACAAAGTTGAAAGTGGGTTTGAAGTGCGATAATCCGTGTATGAGCGAATGCACTGCACGTCCATACTTGAGGTCTCCCACAATTGTAATTTTGAGATTCTCTAGCGTTCCCTGAGTTTCGTATATTGTGAACAGATCTAGCATCGTTTGTGTTGGATGCTGGTTTGATCCATCACCGGCATTTATGACTGGGACAGGAGATATCTCAGAAGCGTATCGTGCCGAGCCCTCGAGGTGATGTCTCATAATAATGAGATCGGCATAATTGCCTACCATCTTAATTGTGTCTTTTAATGACTCACCTTTTGTTGAACTACTGGTTGCTGAGTCTGAGAAGCCAACTATGCGCCCCCTTAGTCGATTTACGGCAGTTTCGAAGCTCAGGCGAGTGCGAGTTGAGGGCTCGAAGAAAAGAGTTGCACAAACACGACCCTTAAGTAAATCTCGATTAGGGTTTTGTTTGAACTTTAAAGCACTTTGGAGGATTCTGAAAATATCATCCCGGCTATAATCTCCTATATTTACTAAACTAGTGGGTTGCATATTTTTTACTTTGGGACATTTACCTGATAATATTACTATCACAAATGTAAGTAAAAAAAACTTTATACAATCCTTATTAGAAATCGTTCACATAATTATCGATATAAGTAGCTCTGCCTTTTAACCAGTTTTTTAACTGACTAATCTTATTTGCATAATTTGATGTTCCCGGATAGTCTGACACTTTTTTGCTCCAGGTTTGATAGTCATTGCTTTGCGACTCAACAAGATATGAAGAGTAGAAGTCGATATATTCTAGTAAAGCATCCATGCTCTCGGCACTAAACTTATCCCATATTGTTTTGTATAGCTCTTTTACTTCGGGATCTTCCATAATACGAGTGAAGAATGTGTAGCCGGTTGAGTTTGAGCCTAGCGTGCCGAATAATGGGTTGTTGTAACTGCCAAAATGCACGTATGTGCCTTCATAGTTAAATGCCCAGTCGAAATCCCATATTGGACCCATGAAGTATTTACCCGTTTCGTCTTTATACATATATGTGCTCTTGGGGTGATTTATCTCCATGTTGTGAGTTAGGTTGTAAACGATCAGGTATTTAGCCAGCGACTCAACATCAATATAATCTTTATAATTACTATTTGGAAACTCTTTAGATGCAATTGCGTCTTCGAGTTGTTGAAAGTCGCTTTTAATCTTATCGAACATTTTTTCCGCATCCTCCTGGCTGAAGTCGTCTGCTAAATCAGGATCCTTAACCATTACAGGCAATTTGTAGTTGTTAGAAACAAATTGATAATCCTCGTCGTAATTGATATCCAGCTCAAGCAGTACACCCTTTTCTTTGTGGATATTAACTCTGCTTTTAGACCTCTCGACCTGCTCTGTAAGCATATAGCTTCCGGCATAATTGCCATTTATTGTTACGTCAACCGGAATTGCATGATTGGTATATGGAAGCTCTAATAGATTGCCAATTTTAAATGCTACTGCATTGAGCATTAGGGTTGGATCTAAGTAATTTGCCAATAATACCCAGTCTTTTTCTTTGGCCAATCCTAATATTGAAGCATCTTCGTCGAGCTTCAGTCTGAATGGTTTTTTTGGGAAGCCCCAAGTTGAGTTACCCCTGCCTCTGATGCGTGTTCTGCCCGTATAATCTTCTGCTCCTTCCCATCCATTTGCAGTTATTTCTACACTAGCATTAATGTAAACGTCTTTAGAGTTAATTTGAGCGTTTTCATCTGTGTAGATTTTTATATGAGGAATAAGTGAAACAGGCTCGGGTTCTATCCAACTAATTCTAAGATCGTATAATACGTTTACATTGTTCTCAGATATTGTAATACTTATAGAAGGCTTAGAGAAATCTGTAATAGTAACACCGCTGATTTGAACAACTCCGTTTATTGCCACCTTTGATGCGTTGGTTTCGAAAGTTGCATTCAGATTTTTTGTTGAAGAGTTGATTGTTACTTCTATTACATTGTTGGTAATAACAGCAATATAATCTTGCGTAAGAGACTCGTTGTTGGCCTTAAGAAAACTAAATGAGGTTATCTCAATTTCTGTTTCTTCTTCTTGTGGAATAACTTTTTCTTCTTGGCAACTTGTAATTAATAGTGAAGTTGCAATTAATAGCAAAAAGTTGAATTGATAAATAAATTTCTTCATAAACAAATGTACTTGAAATTATTGAAAAAAAACCCGCAAAGCAGTATATCATGCTTTGCGGGAAATTTGTTAATTGCTAATAAGCTTTATGATATAGCGAGAACTAATCCATCTCTAAATCTATATCGAACAGCTCATGCCAAGGAAGTCCTTGTTTATATAATTGTTCCATAAAAGGATCGGGATTAAACTCTTCGACGTTAAATACACCAGGTTTCTTCCATAATCCTTGCATAAACATCATGGCGCCAATTGTTGCAGGAACACCAGTTGTATAGCTTACTCCCTGCGCACCTGTTTCTTTATATGCTTCTTCGTGGCTGCAGTTGTTGTAAATATAATATGTGCATTCTTTGCCATCTTTAATACCTCTGATGCGGCAACCAATGGAGGTTTGACCTGTATAGTTTTCGCCAAGCTCACCCGGATCTGGAAGTACAGCTTTTAGGAATTGGATAGGTACAATTTTTTGACCGTTATATTCAACTTCATCAATTCGTGCCATTCCAATATTTTGAATCACGCGCAAGTGTGTTAGGTACTCTTCACCAAATGTCATCCAGAAGCGTGCTCGTTTTAGAGTTGGGAAGTTTTTTACAAGCGACTCCAGCTCTTCGTGATAAATTAGGTACGATTCTTTTGGACCAATTTCGGGGTAAGTGAGAGGTTTATGAATTTCATGCGGTTCTGTCTCAACCCATTCTCCGTTTTTCCAATATTTTCCTTTTTGAGTTACTTCACGAATATTGATTTCGGGGTTGAAGTTTGTAGCAAATGCTTTACCATGATCTCCAGCGTTGCAATCTACAATATCTAGGTAATGAATCTCGTCGAAGTGATGTTTTGCAGCATGAGCAGTAAAAATACTAGTTACACCGGGATCGAATCCGCAACCTAATATGGCTGTTAGGCCGGCTTTTTCAAATCTTTCTTTATAAGCCCATTGCCATTTATACTCAAACTTAGCTTCATCTATGGGTTCATAGTTAGCTGTATCGAGATAATTTACACCAGCTTCGAGGCAGGCATCCATAATGGTAAGATCCTGATAAGGCAATGCAACATTTATTACTATTTCTGGTTTAAACTCATTCATAAGTGCTACCAGTTCGGGCACAATGTCGGCATCAACTCTTGCTGTTTGAATAGTTACACCGGTGCGTTTTTTTACATCAGCAGCAATTACATCGCATTTACTTTTTGTGCGACTAGCAAGCATTATATCAGTGAAAATTGAGCTGTTTTGTGCTACTTTATTGGCAACCACTGTGCCAACACCACCGGCACCTATAATAAGTACTTTTCCCATATTTATGACTTGTTATAAAATTAAATATTTATCATTACAAATTTACATAAAAAAAATGAATCGAGTAATTAATACATAAACGATAATTTGATGAAACGTTATTAAACAACAAATACACTAATTAAAAACTATTTAGTGGTGCTTGTTTTTTTAGTTAAAATCAAAAATTGTATATTTGTGGCAATCAAATAATTTGTAATCAATTATCTTGTAATATTATGAATGAAGAAAATATAGAGCAAATTTCGCGCTCTACAAGTGCAATTAGTGAATGGTCTGTAAATTTACTTAGTAATATGGGTATTGCCGATAACTGGGTGAAATACATAAACATGATGTTACTAGCTGTGGCTTTAGTTGTATTGGTGTTTATTGTGCAATTTATTACCCGCAAAATCTTGCAAGTAGTTTTAAATAGATCGGCAAAGATTACCGGAATGCCAATACTATATCATTTGGCACAGAGACGCTTCCCGCACTTTTTGGCAATGATTATTCCCTTTAGCATAGTTAAGGGTTCTATTCCTATCGTTTTTGATCAATTCCCAAGGCTGATGGTTGTTATGGATAAGCTGGCAGATATTTATCTGATTTTTTATCTGATTTGGCTTATCATGTCAATTATAAATGCAGCAACAGATACGCTAAGGTTGAAATCAAGCCTGAAAGATAAACCGCTAGACAGCTATGTACAGGTTATTAAAATAGTGTTCTATATATTTGGTTTTGTTATTCTGTTTTCAATACTTACAGGACAAGAAACGGGTGTTGTTCTTGCAGGTCTGGGTGCAGGATCGGCCATAACAATGCTTATTTTTAAGGATTCTATCTTGGGTTTTGTTGCCAGTTTGCAAGTGAGCGCAAATGATATGGTAAGAATTGGTGATTGGATTACTATGCCTAAGTATGGAGCCGATGGTGATGTAATACAGATAACCCTTACAACAGTAAAAGTTAGGAATTTTGATAAAACCATAACAACTTTACCTCCATATGCACTTGTTTCAGATTCGTTTCAGAATTGGCGCGGTATGCAAGAAATAGGGGGGAGAAGGTTAAAGAGATCGGTGCATATTAAACAGGGCACTATAAGGTTTGTGAGGCCTGAAGAGATTGAAAATTTACAGAAAATTAATTATATAACAGAGCATGTACAGAAAAGATCTGCAGAAATAGATAAATATAATAAAGAGCATTCTGTGGATAAATCGCTTCTTATTAATGGACGCAACTTAACTAATATTGGGCTATACAGGCAATACATTTACAACTACCTTAAGAATCATCCAAATGTTCATAAAGAGATGTTGCTTATTGTGAGGCAGTTGCAACCCAATGAAAAAGGCATGCCATTAGAGCTATACTTTTTTACTGCAACTATTGTGTGGGTAGAATATGAAGCAATTGTTTCTGATATATTTGATCATATAACGGCAGCAGCAACATACTTTGATCTTGAGTTATTTGAGGATCTTTCTAACGATTGAGAGTGAAATAGTTTATTAACTTTTACCAACTTTTCAAGTCATACTTTGTTTATATCACATAGACTAAGATGAGGTGATTTTAATGAATTATATTTCCTACCTTTGTTTACATGAAAAATTGATTGTTTAATTATCAATAAAAATATAAATGAGTAAAATATATAGTGTTTTTACAGGTACAGGCAGTTACGTTCCAACTAAACAAATTAAGAATGAATATTTTAATTCTTATGAGTTTTATGATTCTACCGGAGAAAAATTGCCAACTTTAAATGATGATATAACGAAAAAGTTTGAAGAGATTACAACGATAGCTGAAAGAAGATATGCTGAGGATAATGAGTCTACAAGCGACTTAGCACTAATTGCTTCACAAAGGGCTATTGAGGCTGCGGGTATTGATAAAGAAGATCTAGATTATATAATTTTTGCACATAATTTTGGTGAAACAAGGGTTGACAATATTGCTATTGATATAGTACCCTCAATGGCAGCACGTTTAAAAAATAAACTAGGAATAGCAAACCCTGGTGCTGTGGCATATGATTTATTGTTTGGTTGCCCGGGATGGGTTCAGGCTGTAATTCAGGCCGATTATTACATACGATCGGGAGATGCTAAGAAGATACTTGTTGTAGGAGCAGACGTTCTATCACGTATATCTGATCCACACGATCGTGATAGTATGATATATGCAGATGGTGCGGGAGCCGCAATTATGGAAGCAAGAGAAAGTGACACTCCGGTTGGCATACTTGGTCATACCACTAGAAGTGATTCATTGGATTATGCATATATGCTTAGGATGGGTTACTCTTATAATGCTGAATTAGCAAAGAAAGGTGATTACTACCTTAAGATGAATGGTCGCCGTTTATATCAATATGCATTGGAAAATGTGCCTAAAGCAATAAAGGCTGGGCTAGATAAATTGAATATGAACATTACAGAAATAGATAAAGTATTAATTCATCAAGCCAATGGTAAAATGGATGATGCCATACTTTATAGACTATTTAAACTTTATGGCATAAAAGAGGTGCCCGAGTCTATTATGCCAATTACCATATCGTGGCTAGGCAACTCGTCAGTTGCAACTGTGCCAACACTTCTAGACCTGCTAACTCGCAATGAGTTGGATGAACATCGTATAAATAGTAATAATAATATAGTTTTGGCCTCGGTTGGTGCTGGTATGAATATTAATAGTATTGTATATCGTCTGCCATAAAGGGAAATTACTATTTGCTATTATTTAAATAGAGTCGATACATATTTGTATCTCTTTTCTGGAATCCCAATTTTAAATATAGATTATTAGCAGCCTCTCTCCATGGACGTGAAGAGAGGTCTACTTTTTCTGCTCCTTTTTCACGAGCCAGACTTAAGCTATGCCACATAAGTGCGGTTGCAACTCCTTTTCCACGTGCATTATCGTCTACTATAACATCTTCTATCCATGCTTTAACTCCCGAAGGTACCCAGTAAAAGACTAATGTGAGGGTGCCAATAATTTCATCTCCTTCTTTGGCTATGATTAGGTAATTATTTGAAGAACTTATTACTCTCTGGAGATCTTCTGTAGTTGGAACTCTATCTTTTTCGTTAGTTAGCTCTGGAATAAATTTTTGAAAAGCCTCGAGTATTTTCTCGTCTACTTCAGTTACTCTTTCTATTTGCATATGTCTATATTAACTTAATGATGTTATAAGCAAAGTTAACAAATTAAGGATATATTTTTAATGTAAGTCGAACGATTTGTATTTTATAGTGTTATAATAGTAATATTAACCATATCGACTTGATTTGTCTGTGAAAACTAAACAAATGAAAAATTCCATTGATAATTATCAATTTTAATGTAGTTTTTTGTGCTTTTTATTACAATTTTTGTATAGCTATTATTAAATAAATATTGAACTATGAAAGCAAGACGTGTATTAAGGACTGTAAGTCTACTCTTTGCAGTATCCCTGTTGATTCTTAATTGCAGTAGAAAAGTTACTCCTGGCAATGCCCTTGAGTCTTACATTAACAACAGAGATAACTCGTATGAATGGGAGTTATATGAGAAACACGAGTTAGAGGATGTTACTCTTTATAATATTCTTCTTACTTCACAAAAAAGGAAAGATTACACATGGCGCCACCATTTGGCAGTATTAGTGCCAAGAGAAATAGAGCATGATGGAGCTCTATTGTATCTTTCGAGTGGCAATAATAGTGATGAGATGCCTAATTGGAGAAAGAATGACGACGGCTCGATTCAGTTTATGGAGTATATAGCTAAAAAAAACAGAACTGTGACAGCAGTTCTTTTTCAGGTTCCAAATCAACCTCTGTTTGGAAATCTTACTGAAGATGAGATAATTTCTTTGACATTTTATAATTATAAACAAGACAAAGATTATAGTTGGCCACTCTTATTTCCGATGGTCAAGAGTGCTGTCAGATCTATGGATGCAATACAAGAATTTACTAGAAATGAGCTGAATCATGAAATAAATGGTTTTTTAGTTTCAGGAGCCTCAAAACGTGGATGGACAACCTGGTTAACGGGTGCCAGCGATACGAGGGTAGAGGCTATTGCTCCTATGGTAATTGATATGATTAATATGCCAAAAAGCATAAGCTATCATTTAGAAGCGTGGGGAGAATATAGTCCTCAAATTAAAGATTATGTAGAAGTTGGA
>JAAZCL010000218.1 GCA_012513315.1 Bacteroidales bacterium
GAAACTACATTACTTTTGTTTTTTGTAAATGTTCCGAATAACTCCCACTCAAAATCGCGTGTACGTATCGGCACTATTCTTGCCCCAACTTCAATTCCTTTGTTATTCAACTCACCAAAATTCGTATAGTAAGTTCTTGAACCTGTAGAAGAAGGTAAGCTTAATGGCGCAATTTGATCAGTAGTTGATCTATTGTACCAGGTTAAATCCAAACTTAAACGATTTTGCAAGAATTGGAGTTCTGTTCCAACTTCAAACTCTGTTGTAAACTCCGGTTTTAGATCTGGGTCATATGATGTTGTTGGAAGTAACATTATTGGGTTTCCTCCAAAAGGTGTGTCCTGAAGGTATGTACCATCAACATAATAAGGTCCAGCATCATTACCTACTTTACCCCAAGCAACGCGTACTTTACCGAAGTTTAGTATGTCGTCATTCATTTCAAAAGCATCAGTAAACACAAATGATCCTGTTACAGCTGGATAGTAATAACTGTTATTTTCTACAGGTAGTGTTGAAGAATGGTCATTTCTGATGGTAAGATTTAAAAATGCATAATTTTTATAACCTAACAATGCATCGGCATAAATCGCCCAAAGCCTTCTCTTAGAGGTAGTTTCACTTGCAGTTTGTTCTTGTGTATTTCCCACATTATCTATACCTCTAAAAATCATTCTGTTACCTATAGCATCTGTACGATGAGTTGTTCGCTGATTAACATTATGACCAGCAGTAACCCTAAGATCTAAATCTTCATTAAACTTATGTTTAAATGTTAGATTGAAGTTAGATTCTAATTCCTGAGTTGAATAAGTATCGTTAGTTATTTGACCTTGTCCAGGAAAATCGCCTGGACCAACTGAACCAATATTAATAACTTGTTTACGGCCCATTTCATATTGATTCCAACCGAATTGATAATTTGCAGAAAGCCAATCGGTTAAATCGTAAGAAGCATTAATTGTACTAACTGTACGATCCATTATGGTATTTATGGTATTGTATTTCCAAGACCATAAAGGATTATCAACTCCTCCAAATGGCATTAAATTATTTCCCTCGGGTGTTTCAAAAGGTAAACCCACCATGTCCACGTTTCGTGGTATTAACATTGCACGCGCAAATGAACTTACGGATCCGCCATAATTACCCGCTCCAAAGAATGGACCGTTTTGTACAGTACGAGAATATGACATTGTTCAACCTACTATAAGGTTATTATCAAGTTTCTGAGATCCACCCACACTAAATGAAGTTCTTCCAAACTCCGAATGTGGTATATACCCATCCTGTGATAAATTTGATACAGTTGCACTGAAATTACCCTTATCATTATTACTCATAATGTTAATAGAATTGTCTATTATTCCACCTGTTCTGAATAATCCACTAACATTATTAGGGAATGCTTGATAAGGAATTGTAGGATCCATATCAGGAAATGCAGTTATATAATTTGCATATAAAGGAATTGTTTCTATTGATCCGAATGCTGGTCCCCATGAACCATTAGAATTAGAGTACAGGAAGTTAGATCCTTGTCCATAACTATTTTGATAATCAGGTAAAGATGCTATTTTTTCGGTTGTGTAAGAAGAAGAAACAGATACTTCAAATCCTTTCTGAGATGGTCTTACTCTTTTACTTCCAGCTTTCGTTGTAATTAAAATCACTCCATTAGCTGCACGGCTACCATAAAGTGCTGCAGCAGCTGCTCCTTTAAGAACTGACATGTTTTCAATATCATTTGGATCTAAAGTAGATAAACCCGAGCCATATGCACCAGCTGTTGTTAGCCTGCTTCCTGTTGTAACTTCAGGATTGCTATATGGAACACCATCAACTACATAAAGAGGATCGTTGTTTCCGAGGAAAGATGAGTTACCTCTAATTAGAACTTTTGTAGAACTACCAGCAGTTGCTGATGATCCACTAATTTGAACACCTGGAATTTTTCCATCTAAAGATCTGAATAAATCTGGTTCTGCTCTTTGAATTGCATTATCAGGATCAACAATAGATTGTCCATAACCAGCTGCGCGCGGTGGACGAGAAATACCCATAGCACCAACAATTACTACTTCTTGCAAAAGCTGTGTATCAGCAACAAGTGTAATATTTACATTCGCGCTTACTGGAACTTCTTGCGCCTCAAACCCAACATAAGATACAACTAAAGTTCCACCTGCTGGAGCAGATAGATTAAAATTGCCATCAAAGTCGGTAATAGTACCCTGTGTTGTACCCTTAACTTGTATTGTAACTCCAATCAGGGGTTCACCTGTATTATCAACCACAGTACCTCGTACTTGTGTTTGAGCTACAATAGCACCTATTCCAATAAAGAATAGGGTCAAAAACATAATTAGTTTTCTTTTCATAAACTCTACTTTTTAATTAATCACTTTCATTTATTTTTTCCTGTTCAATATACATTGTGTAAATGTGTTGTTTTTTTTACGGCAATTATGAGGTTCACCATAAGGTTTAATCAAAGATTAATTAACAACATTAACATTTGTATGGAAATAATCCATATTACAAATATAGACCATTTATTTTATATACATTATATTTAATGCATTTTTTTACCTTATAATGTCAATTAATAGATAAAAGGTAAGATTGTTTTACACTTCCTATCTTTTAGCTAATCATTTCACCAAAACCTCTTGCACCTTTTATCAAATAATTTTAACAATCGAAACACCTAACAATCTTCTTTACATGTAAAATTGGATGCAAAAGTAGGTCAATAAAAATCATTATGCAACTTTTCAGTCACTTAAATTGTATTTTTAACACCGAATCGACACCATCTATTTAAAATAGTAATTGCCAATAGCAACTTGTGTTGTTAATCATTAACACTTATAGAGTTTTTAGAATCTCAAAGAGACCACCTCATCGCTGAGACAGTCTCTTTTTGGTTGAAATAACAAGTAGAGTTAAATTAGTTCCAACCACTATTTTGTTGTTCCGCTATCTTAGGATTAGAAGTTATTTCTGAAAGAGGAATAGGAAAAATATACTTTCTATCTTCGAAGTTAAATCCGGCAGTTTTAATTATAGCAGGGTCTACATTACCTGATGCAGGAACATATGATTCAGTTTTCATACTACCCCATGAGGCTTTATCAGGTACGCCTGGCTTTCCGTCTTTACCTTTTACAGCATATTTTGGATCATAAGTCAATCTATGTATATC
>JAAZCL010000023.1 GCA_012513315.1 Bacteroidales bacterium
AGATAAAGATGTGAAAAACTTTATCACTGAGAAATTAAAGAGCAACGAACTATCCATTGCCTCTGAAGACCCAGATGATCCAAAAAACTTCCCTAGAAACATGTTTATCTGGCTGTCTAATCTTTTGGCTTCGAGTGCCAAAGGAATGGAGTATTTTATGAAGCACTTGCTTGGTGCACAAAACAGTGTAATGGATGCAGATTTAAAAGCCAACGGTAAACAACTTCCACAAGAAGTAAAATGGCACGATAAAGCGCCAGAAGGAAAGTTAGACTTATTGGTGACGCTAGATTTCAGAATGTCTACCTCAGCACTTCACTCCGATATAGTTTTACCTGCAGCCACATGGTACGAAAAAAATGATTTAAGTACTACTGACCTGCATCCATTTATACACCCCTTCTCCGATGCTGTAGATCCAGTTTGGGAAGCACGCACCGATTGGAATATATTTAAAGGAATAGCTAAAAAAGTTTCGGAACTTTCTCCAGGTCATCTTGGAGTAGAAAAAGATATTGTGCTGCAGCCCATGCAACACGACTCGCCCATGGAATTATCAGAAACTGCTTTTGCCAAAGATTGGAAGGTGGATGATTTAGAACTGAAACCAGGCAAAAACATGTCGGATATTATTGAAGTAGTTCGTGATTACCCCAATACATATCAGCGATTTACATCGCTAGGTCCTCTTATGGAAGAGTTGGGCAATGGCGGAAAAGGCATTAGTTGGGATACCAAAGAAGAGGTAGCTCTGTTGAAGAAGCTCAATTTATCATCTACCATTGGGCACAAAGCCAATGAGAGAGCTTTGATAGAAACCGATGTACATGCTGCCGAAATGATTCTAACATTAGCACCCGAAACCAATGGACATGTAGCTGTTAAAGCATGGGAGGCATTAGAAAAAATAACAGGACGCAAGCATCGCCATTTGGCGGCTAAACGTGAAGACGAACAGATTAGATTTAAAGACTTGATTCAACAGCCTCGAAAAGTTATTACCTCTCCCACTTGGAGTGGTATAGAGTCGCATGATGTCTCTTATAATGCTGGCTATACAAATGTGCATGAACTAATTCCGTGGAGAACACTTACTGGTAGACAATCTATCTACCAAGACCATCCATGGATGATTGACTTTGGTGAAAATTTGGTGTGCTACAAACCGCCTATTGATACGAAGTCGCTGAAAGGAATGATTGATAAACTTGAGGGGAAAGAAAAGTATATGATTCTAAATATGATGACGCCTCACAATAAATGGACGATACACTCTACTTGGTCAGACAATTTATTGATGCTTACTTTGGGTCGTGGAGGTCCCGTAGCTTGGTTAAGCGAGGATGATGCCAAGAAAATGGACTTGATAGACAACGATTGGGTGGAAGTCTACAATCAAAATGGTGCTACAGTAGTTCGTTTGGTAGTGTCGCAGCGGATTCCCAATGGTGCACTTATTATGTACCACAACCAAGAGCGAACTGTGAATATGCCCGTAAGCCAAATTACAGGAAATCGTGGAGGTGTTCACAACTCGGTTTCACGACTCTGTTTGAAGCCCACTCATATGATAGGCGGATATGCACAATTGAGCTATGGTCTCAATTATTATGGCACTATCGGTGCCAACCGCGATGAATTTGTTATTATCCGTAAACTCAACAAGGTTGAGTGGATGGATGAACCAATTGAAGAAAACTAAAAAAACTCAATCGCTATGAATATACGCGCACAAATAGCAATGGTAATGAACTTAGACAAATGTATTGGCTGTCACACCTGTTCGGTCACTTGTAAAAACGTATGGACATCGCGCAAAGGTGTTGAGTACGTGTGGTTCAACAATGTAGAAACTAAAC
>JAAZCL010000219.1 GCA_012513315.1 Bacteroidales bacterium
CCTTTATATTATGGAGGAACTACAAGCCCCGACTTTATGTATGTATTAAAGAAGCCGTCAGGAGAACATATTATTAATTTTATCGTAGAAACAAAAGATGTTAAAAAAGACAGTGGATTGAGAAATGACGAAAAAATGAGGGTTCAATCTGCAAAGAAATTCTTCGAAACTTTAAAGGAAGATGGATTGAATGTATCATTTGAGAAGCAGATGAAAAAAGATGACATTGTAACCATGATAAGAAAATTAGTGAAGTAATTGGGGAGGTGAAAATATTGTATAATATCAAAGGTAAGCAAGCCGCTAGAATAGAACCGGTCACTTTTTCAGAACTAAATATGACAGAAAATGACATAGAAGAAATTTTAAGAAACAGCATTGATATGATCTGTGATGAAGAGGAATCTATGCTTATTGTTGGCAGGCAAGTTAGAAATGAAAAGAACGGAAGAAGTGATTTGACTGCGGTAGATAACAGCGGAAATATTGTGCTTATTGAAATTAAGAGAGATCGCAAGGATATTGAGCATCGCAGAGAAGCTTTTGAGTTTCAGGCAATAAGATATGCTGCGAGCTATGCAACAATTGAAAAGACCGACGATTTAGTAAAAAAAGTTTATGCTCCATACATTGAAAAATATAGAAGTGAGTTTGAACTTGGAGAGTTAACTTCATTTGAACTTGGTATTCGTAAGTTGAATGAATTCCTTCAGGTCAATGATGCACAGAAAAATTTCAATGAAAAGCAAAGAATTATTCTGGTGGCATCTGATTTTGATGAACAAACGTTGTCTGCAGTTGCTTGGCTAAATAGTAACAATGTTGATATGAGTTGTTATAGACTAACACCGTATAAGCTGAATGAAGATTTATTTTTCTATGTAGAAAAGCTACTCCCAGTTACTAATTATGATGATTATTATGTGAATCTTATGGATAAATCGCTCATTGCAACAGCATCTGGAGAAAAGAAAATTATACGTAGGTCTCTACCGAAAATAGATTTAATGCTTGAATGGGGTGTTGTTAAAGAAGGAGACATTATAGTTGCTAAAGGGAGGGAAGATGAGGGGCGGCTTCTTTCCAATGGCAATGTAATGGTCAACGGAGAAGAAAAGTCTATGCAAGCATGGTTGAAAGAGATTTATGGATGGTCTAGTGTTCAGACTTATGTTTTTGCTGTACATAAAGAAACTGGAAAAACTCTGTCTCAGATTCGTGAAGAATATATGACTCAAAAGGAAACTAAAAATATTGAATTATAAGAATTAATGCACTTATGATAATAGGAGCTACCATTCATGCCGAAGAGAATCCTTCTGAGATGATAGCTCCTATTATGTTTAATTATAAAACAATTCAACTTTTGCTACATCAAGCCTGCAATAGAACAAGGGAATATATTAGCCCATTTAAGCTGCATACCTTATATTAAAAATTTATTTTATAAATTCATTCTTCTTTGAAGAGTCGGCTTCCAAACGCACTGTTTCAACGATATCGTGTAAATCACAGTCTAGTGCGGTGCATATTCTAATTAAGACATCAGTGTTAACATTTTGACCTTTACCTAACTTCGCAATTGAAGCAGAACTAAGACCAGTCATTTTTCTGAGATCTTGCTTAGTCATTCCTCGATCTATCAATAGCTTCCATAGTTGCTTGTAACTTAAGCTAACTCCCATATTTTTCACTCCTTAATGTTCCATGAGCGTCCAAACAGTTCATCGCCATTTTCGTTAAGGCGAATGACAGCAGTGGTATTAAGAATTTGGCTAGTTTCCTCTGAGTAAGATTCGCCTTTGTCAAAAGCTATGAATATTTGCTTATCAAACTCTGTGTATAGCTGAATAATCTTATTGAGTGGTTCATCACCAATGTTCTTAAATAGAAGCGAATCATGTGCCAGGGCAGGCAACATAGTTGTTTCTAAAACACTCAAGTCAAATACAATAAGACTCTTATAGGAAGTTCCTGTGCCG
>JAAZCL010000220.1 GCA_012513315.1 Bacteroidales bacterium
AATATAATCGTTCACATGATCATGCCCTACAAATGTACCCATCACATCCTTCATCTCTTTCATCGCCAAAAACATACCAGAGTTCAGTTCCGAAGGGCACTCATCTTCTTTCCTCACCCCAAATCTCGTGTTTTTCTCATCATCAAAAGCCGTTCTGTATTCTGGAAGAGGAATATGAAAATATGCCAATGCAGGCAGAGGTTTAAAGTTATTTTGTATGGTATAATGCAAGCTCTGATTCTTATACCAGTCAATTTGTTCGGTTGTAATCCAGCCATATCCGCCCACACCGTCGATAGTTGAATATGCACCCGAATCGAAGCAGTAAATAAGTGCTGCAACATTCAAATCTTTAATGTTTTTGTATATTGGAAGAACATCATTCAGCACCCTTCCACCCATATTGTTATGGGTATTTACATTATATGGTAATGAAGTTACAACATGAGAAATCTCTTCACGTGTAGCACCATTCTCATGGTCGTGATTGCCAAGAGTAACAGCAAAAGGAATTTCCCTTTCAATTACAAACTTAGTTACATCGCTCCATCCCTCAATAGACCCCGTTACAATATCACCAGAAAATATTACTAAGTCGGGCCTCTCCGCATCCAACATTTTTGGAATTAAGATGAGCGTAGTGTCCGACTTAGGATTCCCTTTAGAGTAGTGCATATCAGTAAATTGTAATATCTTAAACTCCCCTTTTTCGTTGAACGATAACTTCTGAGCATGCAGAAGTGCACTCAAGCTAAAAGCAATTACAACCAATACACCTTTTGCACAACTAAATGTTTTCATAGTAATAATCTGTATTAATCAATCTCATCAATCTCATCAATCTCATTAATCTTAAACTGTGTTTATCTACAGAAATTTGTCTTAATCAGTCAATTACTGCAAATACATTCCTGTAAATTTAGCAAGCAATTCACCATCTTTCTTTAGCGAAAGAGTGTCATTAATTATTGAGTAGTTATTACAATCCTCCAAAGCTTTAAGAAAATCCTGCTCATAGTTCACATCCCTACAAGCCATTCTAGTAGTTACCATTTGTAAGAATTCCAACTTCCCTTTATCGCCATAATCTGATTCCACCTTAAAATATCCCATCAAGTTGTTGCAACCCGTATTACCAAAAACCCTGATGTTATCCTTCGTTAAAGATAAAAACGGTACTTCATTACCACTTTCGGCATTAACTGAAATCTCTTTACCATTCAGCTCAATCAACTTCCAGTTTTTATTAATCAAAACAAAATCCAGATCAATCTTTTCTAGCATGTAAATCTCAGGAGGAAAATTATTCTCAATTCTATTGCCGTCAGCATCAAGCATAAGCAAGTTGTTTTCACCCACTCGGTACCAGTTACCCACACCTTCACCCTCTACAACAAACCTAACCTTGCCACCCGTTTCATCCCATTCAAAAAAACCTTGGTCGTTAAAAGTTGCATTTTTACCCAGATAATTCATAACCATTTTATAGCTATTATCCTCGTTTAGCTGTATTTCAACATCAATACCCTCACAGTCGGCACACGGAATCATTCCCTTATAAACACCCGCCCAGTCCACAGCACTTCTGCTACTATGCTCTGCTATAAACTCTGGCGACATCACAATTCCACTATCTGAATTATTGTTGCCAGAATTGCCAGATTGCTTGCCTGTGTTGCAAGATGCAAAAGCCACTACAAACATCATTATTAAAATAATCTCTTTTCTCATATACTTTTATTCTTAAAATCTTATACTCTTTACTCTTAAATACTTAAATCTTCAAGTCTTATATTCTTAAAAGCTCAAACTCTTTAAGTCCCAAATTCTTATACTCATATAATTTCCAATTCTTAAACTCCATATTTTTTTATAGGAAGATAATTATTTATCCAATTTCTCAGTCCTAATTCTTCTATAAATCAGATATACAGATGTTAACAACATAATTAACAGAGCCGCATAAGCAATACCATCAGTTGTTTTAATACTCTGAGGTTCAAAGCGAAACTCCACATTATGTGTCCCTGTCGGAATTGCCAATGCGCGTAATATGTAATTAGCGCGAATCATCACTGCAGGCTCACCATCAATAGAAACTTGCCATCCTTTTGGATAATAAACATCAGAGAAAATAGCAAGCTCATCTTTAATTGCATCAACCTCATAAATTAAGTAGTCCGAATCGTAATCAACTAGTTTTATTGTCGATTGTTTTGCGGGTTGATTTAAGGAAGGTTGGCCTATTTCAGAATGAAGTAGGGTAGGTTGATTTTGGATTGATTGATTTGCACTCGATTGATCTGAATGGGGTTGAACTGAAGCGGGTTGGTCTATAACCCCCAAATCAAACCCCTCCAAAACACTCTCAAACTCTTTATGGACAACCGCCTCACTGTTCAAATCGATATTAGTCAATGCAGCAATCTCTTCATCAGCATTATCCACAAAACTAATCCTATCCACAAACCAGGCATTACCCATAGCGTGTGGGTTCTCAACTGGTAGAGTAGAACCATCCTGGGCAGGCATTATAACCCACTTGGTATTGAGCATATTAATCACCTTAAAAGCGTTGGCATCAACAGAATCAAGTTGCCCCTGTGTATTAAATATATCTTGTTGCAACGCCATCATTTCAGCAGAGATATGCACATCAATAAGGTCTTGATACCTACGTAGTTTTGCAGCATGATAACCACCAATAGTATTATGCCAATAAGGAGTAACACCATCGTTGAAGGTACTAGTAGCCATATTCAAAACCCTGTAGTATTTAGTAGTATCCTGCAATATATACTCGTCGGTTGCAGTTCTTGAAAACATCTGTTGCTGATTGGTTTTATTAATAAAATCACTATCATTCAAGTATCTTTTATTCACACCCCACATATCCACAAGGCAAAGAACAATAATACCTGCAACAAGCCACTGGGCTTTAAATTTCTTCTCCAAAAACAACCACAACATAACAGCACCAATCGCAATAATAAAGAAACTTCTCCACGCATCGGCAGTGAATACCGAAACTCTCATATCAGTTAAGTTCGATAAAAATGGCTGTATATGCTCAGGCGGCAAAGCTTGAGCAAATGCCTGCATTTCAGAAGCTGAAATAAACGAAGAGAAGAATACTTTTGGCGCAATTGCAAACAACAGGGCAAACCCACCAGTAACACCCAAACTGATATAAATCGGCTTCCTATTGCTTCTCAATCCCTCCGGCTTTGTAACCAACTCTTTAAGAGCCAACACAGCAAGAAGAGGAATAGCAAACTCAGCAATCACCAGAATAGACGAAACCGCCCTAAACTTATTATACATAGGTATAAAGTCGATGAAGAAATCGGTTAACCCCATAAAATTCCTTCCCCACGATAACAATATAGAGAAGACTGTAGCAACAAGCAGTGCCCATTTAATCGGACCCTTCACAATAAATAGCCCCAATACAAAAAGAGCAAGAATAAAAGCACCCACATAAACCGGACCCGATGTGCCAGGCTGATCGCCCCAATATTGCCCAATTTGTTGATATATCTGTTGATATTCTGGTCGCGCCCTACCCATCGCCCTCTCATTCTCAGAAAGCGGAACCGAGGCACCACCTTTAGTATTAGGCACCAAAAGCGTCCAAGTTTCTCCAATGCCGTAGCTCCACGCAGTAATATAATAGCGCTCCAACCCATCATCAGTTCTGTTGCCATCAACGTGATGAGTGAGTTCCGATTTACCCCTCATTGTCTCTTTAGAGTACTCATAAGTATGATAAAGGTTACTCAAATTTGCCGAAACCCCAATAATACCAGCAATAAACAACACACCCGTTGACTTAAAAAAGTCGACAAGCTCTCTCTTGCGCAGCGCTTCAACAAAAAAGGCAATCACCATAAACAACATCACAAACAAGAAGTAGTAACTCATCTGAAAGTGATTAGATGATATCTGGAAAGCCACAAAAATCATGAACAGCAAACCTCCCAACACATACTTATTGCGGAACACATACACCAATCCCGCAATAGTAGGAGGAATATATGCAAGCGTTATAAACTTCCATATATGGCCAGCCGAAATTAATATAAAAAAGTAAGACGAAAATGTCCAAGCTATTGCCCCCAAAGCACTTATCAGCGGAGATGCTTTGAATGCCCGCATAAGAATATAAAACCCAAGTAGCATAATAAACAGAAGATACACATACTCAGGCAAGAAAAGCGAATAAACCTTCTTCGCAGCATCAAGCGGTTTAGAAGAGTTGTAAGTTGGGCTCATCTGATACGACGGCATACCGCTAAACATAGAGATATTCCATCTAGTGCGCTCACCATCATGTCGTTCCATGTATTCACGCTGCTCCTGTCCCTGACCAATGGCCGCAAGTGAGTCGTGCTGAGAAATTACACGACCATCTATAACTGCCGGAGCAAAATATATAAATGATATAATGATGAACGCTACAATTGCTATCAGATCGGGCAAAAGTTTTTTAAATCTCTCAGACATTTTTAAGTATTTATGCTTACAACTCCCTTATTAAGATGTTGAAGCTATTTGTTTTGAAGTTAATAGCTCCCCAATTTACAACTCCCTAATCCAGATGTTTCTAAAGCTGATAGCCTCACTTGGGTCGCCATGATCCTGCAAAACAATTGGTCCATCACCATGCTCAACTACTTTCGGGAAGCCAATATACTCTGTAGTACCCAAAATGGTAGTGTTATTTTGCAATAACACTCCATTCTGAATAACAGTTACAGTTGGCTTAGTTCGGTAAGTACCATCTTCCTTAAATGTGGGAGCCGTATAAATAATATCATAAGTATTCCATTCACCCGGAGGGTTCATAGCATTTACAAGCGGCGGTGTCTGTTTGTAGATGCTACCTGCCTGACCATTTACATAGGTCTCGTTTTCATAATTATCTAATATCTGAACCTCATACATCCCCTGCATGAATACACCGCTATTGCCTCTACTCTGGCCCTCTCCAGTAATTCCAACCGGCACTTTCCACTCTAGGTGCAGTTGAAAATCTTTGAAATTCCTCTTTGTTTTAATATCGCCAGTACCTTTTTTAACAGTAAAAACTCCATTCTCCACTGTCCATTCAGCAGGGCTGCCATTTCTGCTTTCCCACTCCAAAAGATTGGTGCCATCAAATAATATAATTGCATCAGACGGAGCATTTAATGCTTCTTTTGGCAACTTCACCGGAGTCACAACAGCTGGTTGCGGCAGCCAGTACTCACTCATTTGTGGCGACATAGGCGCCTGTTTAGGATACTCTTTCTCCTGAGCATTTATGCTGGTTAAACCAAAGCAAATAGCAATCGAAACTAAAAGTATTTTTTTTATCATAATTAAAAGGTTTGTGCTTATTATTGTGCAATTATTTGCTAACAAGCTTAATTATCAGCTTTATTATAATTCAGCTATATTTTAAATCAAAATCTCTTCCCAATAGCAATACCCAAGCGCGGATAAGCACCATCATTAATAAAATCTCGTCCCAAGCCGGTGTATATTTCACCAACCCAGTTGTTTTGCGAAACATGTTTCCAACCAATGGCCAGTCCTAGTCCCGCTCCCATAACGTTTTCTTCATTCCCAATAACTGTCTTTCCATCATAATACATTTCATTTCTATCATAATTAAAAATACCCCCATTCGCTTCAATAAAAAAGCCAGCACCATATTTTCTCAGATTCTCAGAATTTCCACCAAAGAACCAACGCACATAAGGTATAAACAGAAAGTTTGAAAAATAAGAATCTTCCCTAAGAGGCACACCCAATGAGGCCCCAACACTTAGGTCAGCGTTGAGAACTCGTTCGTAAGAAACTTCAGGGAATAAGGCCAAAACTGTAGTACCAAGATTCAGCTTCAATTCATTTTGAGGAATATCTTTCGATAATTTCCATCCCATAGCGCGATATGTCTTCTGTGAAAACATAGATAGGCTCACAAATAGTGCAATAATTAGAAGTGCATTTTTCTTCATTGAATGATATTTTTAATGATTGATTTATATAATAGAGACTGGAATGATTACAATTCACAACTCATTCTAAATTGTTCTCTATACATAAGATGCAAATCTAGTTAAATAGTTGCAATAGTTTAGTTAATTTAACTATAGTC
>JAAZCL010000221.1 GCA_012513315.1 Bacteroidales bacterium
ATATAGAACTTGGCAAATTCTCCCATTTATATTTCCATCCTTTGATTTTAATCTTTCTTCTCTTCAACTGTCTTTTTTAACTCTTCTAATTGTTTTTTTAATTCTGCGTTTTCAGCTTCTTTGCTATCCACAATAGCCGGTTTCTTTTTCATTTTTTCAAGAATGATTATCCGCATGAATAAGAAAATTTCATATATCAAAAAGATTACTGCTGGTAGAACTACAACTAAGAAAAACCCGAGTGGAGTTTGTAACTTGCTGAGGATCGTTCCGGCCCCTTTAATATTGAAAACATATTGACCAATAACATCGCTATCCTTAACCAAGACTTGATCAGGTCTAGGATTTGTTAAAGCGTTATCGCCTTGAGTTTGAAAAAACAAACCATTACTGGTTTCAATAACATCTATAATACGATGTGAATTTGGAACTTTCTTATTATCGATAATAGACATGTCATAAAAGGTAATTATATCTCCTTCTGCTAAAGTGCTTGTGTCTTTCACACTTTTGATAACGATCAAATCACCTTTATTAAATGAATCTTCTTGATTGCCATGCATAGAATCAGATAAGACTACTATTGGAGAATATCCAAAGACTTTAGCTACACCAAAATTCTGTTTGGCAATAATACTAAATATAGAAAATACTATCACTAGCAAAGCCACCAGATAGAAGATAACGTTTGCGATAACTTTACCCACACTTTTTTTCTTCTTTTCCATATATTTCCTCCAAATATGTTATATAAGGCCACCACAAAGTGGCCTTATATATAAACTTTACTTATAAAAACTTTATGGTGCTACTGCTCCTGTGAATGCCATATTAATTGTTACTGTGTCATTAAACAAAACATCAAAGCAATCAGCATCCCAACCTTCAAGCCAAATTTTTACTGTTAGTTTGGTAGCATACCAATCGGCATCTGTCCATGTTTGGGTCCCAAATGTAATTCCACCAACCTCTTCTAATGTATCAATTTTGGTTGCTGGGATACCTGTTTCAACATTGGCTGTCACTTCTGATATTTTAGCGCCAACCAAATCTTCTGGGCTAAGTCTTTTCAAATATTCAAACGCCCTATTATAACTACTTGGCGCCCAAGTCCAATCATCAACAGCGACAGGTAGGGTATCAATATTAGTAGGCTCAATTCTTTCGCCAAAACCATCGTCATCAGTTAAATCAAAGATCATATCTGAATCTCCACCAAGAATTGAAAATCTTGTAGCATTTGCTGCGGTTGTTTCTAATATAAGAGTTGTTAAGTCTGCCTCATAATTAATCCCTGCCTCGGTCGCTGCCCAAGCACCACTTTGGTCATCTGCTGGAACAGTAAGTGTTAAAGTTTTTGGTGCACCACTAGAAACTAACGCACTAGATAACTTAATATCAAGCGCCGCTTTGCTTCTTAGCCAAACATCAAATGAAACATATCCGCCCGCTCCATTTGCGTCGCTAGTAATACTTTCTTCTTTACGATTAAGGAAATCGACACCATCGACTGTAGTAACTGGAATAAATTCAAAATTAGGGGTTAATAGCTCACTTGGCTTTATTAAAGACGAGAATGATCCTTCTTCACCAGTTAACGAAACGTATAGACCTTCGCCTGCAGTTACATTGACATTTAATGTATCAACTGTAGCTGTTTGATTTAACGTGAACCATGCATAAGTCGACCCTGCAACGGCCACGGCTGCAAACAC
>JAAZCL010000024.1 GCA_012513315.1 Bacteroidales bacterium
ACTCTGTCCAATCATAGCGCAACCACCCATGCCCGATAAAAATCCAGAAGCGATATTTGCTGTTCCTTGTGCAATACACTCTCTGTTACCGTTACCACGCGACTCAGTAATTTCATCTATAAGGTTTAGAGTTAAAAGACTTTCAATAAGTCCCACACCCGCCACAATTGCCGCGAACGGAAAAATAAGTGATAATGTCTGCCAGTTTAAATCAATAAACGGAATTGTCAAAGGAGGAAAAGTCCCTTTAATTGTTTCTCCCGGAGCCAAAGTGTCTGCAACAGCAGCAGTGGGTATACCTAAAAGAACCACTATCCCCGAAATTACTAGAATAGCAACTAATGAAGAAGGAATCGCTTTGGTTATCTTAGGAAATAGCCATATAATAAGCATGGTTGCAACAACCAGTCCAACCATTATACCCAATTCTAAAAAACCACTGTTTAGTAATTCAACATTGCTAACACCCACTCCAGAGAAAAACTCTGTCAATGAAGGGTTGTCTTCAACTATAGATGTGAAATTCGGAAACTGTGCCATAAATATAATGATAGCAAGTCCGTTTACAAAACCATACATAACAGGATGGGGCACTAAACGTATAAATTTTCCAAGCTTAAATACCCCTGCCAGAATCTGTAACAACCCAGCCAATATTACAGTTGCAAATACAAATTGCATAATTTGGTCATTGCCTATACCAGGCATTTCACTTCGCAGCTGATTGATGAGACCCACAAAAATAACAGCTATGGCACCTGTTGCACCAGAAATCATAGCAGGCCGCCCTCCAAGAATAGAAGTAACAAACCCCATTACAAACGCAGCGTACAGACCTGTAAGTGGAGAGAAACCAGCAATCATTGCAAAAGCTATTGCCTCAGGTACTAATGCTAAAGCAACAGTTAGCCCTGATAAAATCTCAGTCCTGTAATTCACAGGTTTTGACGATCCCAATAACTTGGGAATAGAATATTCCATAAGAAGACACCTAAAATGTTTAACCTAAAACAATAAAATTTGCGCAAAGATAGTGATTCTATACCGGTTATGAAATCACATTATTAACATAATGGCTGTAAAGCACAGGTATAAAAAGACCGCTCACCATAAATGAGTAAGAATGAAACATAAGCTCTAGCACATTTTCCATACGCAGAGCAATAAGTAGGCCCAGCAGTCCGATTCCCAAAGTAATGATTTGCGACTGAAGAAGACGGGTTCGCTTGTTTTTTGGCTGCGGACGTATCTTCTTTAAGATATCGCTTTCGATGTTACCGGAAGCCGCCATAATACAGCTGTCGGCAGTAGACATCACAGAAAAAGTTTATCGTTATATAAATCCTGAAAACGCAATTTAATCTCGTCGCGTATTCTGTAAAATTCACTCATAATAAATTCAGGTGTACCTTTAGCCTCAGAGGGATCCTCGAAGCCGATATGAAAGCGGTGTTTTACCTTTCCTAAAAAAACTGGACAGGTTTCTTTAGCACTATCACAAACGGTAATCACATAATCCCATTCTTCTTTTATATATTTATCTACATTTTGCGGAGTATGATTACTAATATCT
>JAAZCL010000025.1 GCA_012513315.1 Bacteroidales bacterium
AAATAAACATGGCGAGACAATTATATCTGGCGTAAATCCGACAACGATATCTGTTGATGTCAGAGGGAATTCTAATTCTAATCTCATTGTTAAAGCTGAGGCTATCTCTAAAGCTAAAAAACCCGCGGATAAAGACCAATCAGTTGCTGTTACAATAAAATATAACAATAGTACGAAAAAAATTACACAGCAATGGAGAGAAGATAAATGAAAAGGCGCGGATCTCTTTTTATAGAAGCGCTTATCTCAATTGTAATCTTTTCTGTAGGCGCTCTCGCTTTGATGTCTGTTATGACAATGGGCTTGAAAATAATTAACAAGTCAGGAGATACCATAATAGCAGATCAGAATCTTGTAAATAAAGTAGATTATTATATGCTATCTCGTATTATTTCTCATGAAAACACTCCGTCTGGAGCTGATGCCCAAATGGTATCTACATCAGTAATTAACATAGGTAATTTCAATTTAAATTATTCAATATATAGATTTACAAGACCCGAAAAACCTGCTATTTATTTTGATGTTTTGCAGAGGGAGAAATAATCACATGAAATTATTACGACATAGAGGTTTTACTCTTTCTGAACTACTTATAGGAATGGTTTTAACATTTATTATAATTGGCAGCGTGTCCATGGTTGTTAAAGTAAGTCTTGATATCTACGCTAAGACTGACGCAAAGTCAATTGTCGTTGACGGTGTCCGTTTCACAGCAGATTCTTTCAGACGCAGAATAACTCCTTTACTTGATAATGCAACAGAAATCCAATTGCTTGGCGCAGACTATCTTATCCCCGATATAGTAAGTGATGATAATCATTATATATATTTGTCCAATGAAAGAGTGAAGTATAAATCAGCATCTGATGATATAGCTTTTGAAGGCTCCGAATTGATAAAGTCTCTAAATTTCGAACTTCCAACTTCATCTGAAGACATAGCCGCAAATTATATTCTCAAAATGGATATCGTCGGACGTAACGACAATGATTCTGCGAAAGTAAAACTTGACCTTACAATAAAATCACCCCTATACAACAAGCCCGTGAAATCTGGTGCATTAACTGAAGGCAACAATTTTTTGGGAAAGACACTGAGATTTGTAGTCAAACAAAAATCTTCAGAACCCTCCAAGGGACCTCGACTATGGGATGAATGGACAGAAAACCTACAGACAGGAGCAAAACCAGATAGTTTTTTCGAAACCACCGTCCCTAATACCGATCTCACAATTGGAACAGATCCCGTTACAGGCAAGACTCTTACTATCAAAGTAAATACTAAAAATGATAATCAGCCCGGTAGATCAGTCACTGTAGCTGAAATGGACGAAACTCTCCTTGAAGGTGAAAAAAGAGCTACTCTCGGTTTGGAAGATGACAAATCATATACCACTCTTACCAATTATTCTCTCATCGTTGATGCAGAGCTCAATAATGATGGAGACGGATATGCTTTGCTTATCAGTGGCACATCGATAACAGAGAATCAAGCTAACTTTAAGGACTGCGGATATATGCTTCATATTGATAAGACAATTGACTCTTTCCCGATGAGACTGTTTGCAAATGGTGAACAGCATTCAGACGAAAAAAATAAAAATTATGGCATGTCTTTACATTATGAAGAGGCAGGTGCCAACCTTAACAAAAAAATCTCCGGAGTTGGCCCTGAAAAAAACCCTTCTTATGGTCCTTTTTATGGACCAGGACATATGAAAAATAGCATATTTAGATATATTACGGACAATAACGCTAAACAGAGACCAAATCTGGAGCCTTGGACAAAAAGACGCCGCAGATTTGTTGTCACAGTACTCGAGTATTATTTAAACGAAGAGGGCAAGAATAATCCTAGATTCATAATAAGAATGAAACTTCTGAAAGATTTTGACCCGAACAATAATGATCCATGGCAGATGGACAAAGATGGCTTCTACTCCGAACCTATATGGTTTGGAGGATTTGTAGGTGATCTTACGACAGAGCAGAAACAAATACAAGTTAAGAAACCAAAGGGTGATTGGATTGATGACCATGATGGCTTATACGATTTCGGTTCTGACAAAGAATACAACAAACAAATTGTTTATAGATATTTCGTAAAAAACCACAGTAAATATTCTAGAAATTATGTTGAATTCAATAATAAGCCTACTGGTGGTGAGACTAAAAATCGATACGTTGCTAAAATGCCCTGGGGTGATAGAGACGGTGAGGATCCCTCCGATTTTCTTGTTTTTAACGCTGAAGAAATGAATGTTAAGTCTGATGTCAGTAATAGTAGTTTTTTCGCGAAAGAGGGTACCGTAACCACTGGAATCAAAACTCGTATTATCGATAAATTTAATACTCCAACGAGAAC
>JAAZCL010000222.1 GCA_012513315.1 Bacteroidales bacterium
ACCGGTTATAATACCTGCAGTAGCCAAACTCCTAATGAAAGAAGATGAATTTAAGATTCATATGAGAAACATGGACAAGCAGTTTCCTCCTAAATATGAAATCAAGCATCTTAGAACAGTAAAAATTCTCTTCCCTATTGTATTAACTTTAGTAGTGTCTATTTTAGTGCCTTCATCTGCACCACTTATAGGCATGCTGATGCTAGGTAATCTGCTTAAAGAGATAGGAGCTAATACAGCCCGTTTGGCCGATGCTGCGTCAGGTCCAATTATGAATACTGCTACAATCTTCCTAGGTTTATGTGTAGGAGCTACAATGCCTGCAGAGGTTTTTCTTAGATGGCAAACAATAGGTATTTTAGTATTAGGACTATTTGCATTTGCTATATCTATAGCAGTAGGAATAATAGCAGTTAAAATCTACAATAAGAGCTCAAAGAAAAAGATCAATCCACTTGTGGGAGCAACAGGTCTCAGTGCGGTACCAATGGCATCACGTGTAGCTAATGATCTTGCACTTAAGTACGACAAATCAAACCATATTTTGCAATACTGTATGTCTAGCAACGTTTCAGGCGTTATAGGTTCTGCAGTTGCAGCCGGAGTGTTAATTGCATTCTTAGGTTAGTAATATTCAGAGTTAAATAATTTAAGCGGCTACTTTTGTTTATCAAACATTAGTAGCCGCTTTTTAATTTACATAAAACCTTTTTTATATACAAAAAAAAAGCGAACCCCATTAAGAAGCTCGCTTAGTAATTATATCACAATAATATTAGTTATTATTATCTCTTTCAGGGCGAGGTAGCAAAACCTTACGAGAAAGTTTAAACTTACCACTACGAGGATCTACATCAATAAGTTTAACCTGTATTTTGTCACCCTCTTTAATACCAGCATCTTCAACTCTCTCGAGTCTCTGCCAGTCTATTTCAGAAATATGAAGTAAGCCATCTTTTCCAGGCAAGAACTCACAGAACATTCCGTAAGGCATTACCGAGCGAACAGTAGCTTCATAAACTTCACCAACCTCAGGCACTGCAACAATACCCTTAATCTTATTAAGAGCAGCATCAATAGCAGCCTTGTTAGTAGCTGAAATTTCTACGTGCCCCATATTATTAATCTCTTCGATGGTGATTGTAGCACCAGTCTCTTCCTGAATACCCTGAATAATCTTACCACCCGGTCCTATTACAGCACCAATAAAATCTTTAGGAATATCAAGCGATACAATACGAGGCGCATGTGGCTTCATATCATCTCTAGCCTCAGGCATTGTTTCCAATATCTTACCCAAGATATGCATACGTCCCTCCTTAGCCTGAGCCATAGCTTTTTCAAGAATCTCATACGATAAACCATCCACCTTGATGTCCATCTGAGCAGCAGTTATACCATCTTTAGTTCCACAAACTTTAAAGTCCATGTCACCCAAGTGATCCTCATCGCCAAGGATATCCGAAAGAATAGCATAATTCTCACCTTTATTTTCAGATATCAATCCCATTGCAATACCGCTAACAGGTTTCTTTATCTGTACACCCGCATCCATAAGAGCAAGAGTGCCAGCACAAACAGTTGCCATAGAAGACGAACCGTTTGACTCTAAAATATCAGAAACAATACGAATTACATAAGGATAATTATCAGGAATCATTCTTTTAAGAGCACGGTTAGCAAGGTTACCATGACCAATTTCACGACGACCAGTTCCACGCTGCGCACGAGCTTCACCTGTAGAGAATGGAGGAAAGTTATAGTGTAATAAGAATCTGTCGTGGCTTTTTAATAAAGCATCATCAACCAATTTCTCATCAAGTTTTGTACCTAAAGTAACTGTGGTAAGCGACTGCGTTTCACCTCTTGTAAATAAGGCAGAACCATGAGGACCAGGAAGAAAGTCAACCTCACTCCAAATAGGTCTAATCTCAGTAGTCTTTCTTCCATCAAGACGTTTACCCTCATCAAGAATACTTCTGCGCATAGCCTCCTTCTCTAAGTCGTGATAATAACGCTTAATTTAAGGAGTCTTCTCAGCCAGTTCCTCTTCAGGAATAGTCTCAAGGAATTTAGCAAGAACGTTTTCAAATGCAGCCATACGTTCGTGCTTGTTGGGGTTTTGAGAAGAAGCAGCCTCATAAGCAGGTTTATAGCATTTATCCCAAACCAATTTTTTTAGCTCTTCATCATTATCCTCATGGTTGTATTCACGTTTAACGGTCTTACCCACCATTTCGGTTAGTTCAATCTGAGCGTGGCACTGTTTTTTAATCTCCTCGTGAGCAAATTTAATGGCCTCAAGCATATCAGCTTCAGAAACCTCATTCATCTCACCCTCCACCATCATAATATTGTCTATGGTAGCGCCCACCATAAGATCCATATCAGCTTTCTTAAGCTCACTAAATGTTGGATTAATTACAAGTTTACCATTAATACGAGCCACGCGAACCTCAGATATAGGTCCGTTAAAAGGTATATCAGATACAGCCAGAGCAGCAGAAGCAGCCAGAGCAGCCAGTGCATCGGGCATCTCTTCACCATCAGAAGAGTAAAGTATCACATTCACAAAAACATCAGCATGATAATCATTAGGAAACAATGGACGAAGAACACGATCAATCAGTCGGCTCGTCAAAATCTCCGAGTCCGATGCTCTACCTTCACGTTTCAAAAAGCCACCCGGAAAGCGTCCAGCTGAAGCATATTTTTCTTTGTACTCCACTTGAAGTGGCATAAAGTCTGTACCAGGGGTAGCATCTTTAGCTGCTGTTACAGTAGCCAGCAGAAATGTGTCTCCCACACGTAATGTAACGGCCCCGTCGGCCTGTTTAGCCAACTTTCCCGTTTCCAGCGTAATCTCGCGTCCATCCGACAGTTCGATACGCTTAGTAATTGGATTCATCATAAATAAAATCTGTTATTTCTTTTACGTAAAATTCATACAAAGGTACACAAAGTTTTGGTTTAATGAGACATCCGTAATATAAAAAAACAGGAATGTCTTATAAGGACATTCCTGCAGATAAGAGAAAGACTTTAAATTTACGATTTAATCACATACATGACTAAAGTTGTTATTGCAATATATTTAATACCATTCTCAAATTTCAAAAAACTACTTAGAAACCTCTACTCTACGAGCGCTAATAGTTAACGATTCGTTACCAGAAGTTTTTGGATCTTTGCCTTCACCAGATGTAGTCATCCTAGAAGCATTAATACCCTGTTCAACCAGATACTTTTTAACAGCCTCGGCTCTTCGAAGAGAAAGACCATCGTTATAATTATCCGGACCATGATGATCTGTATAGCCAGTAATCATTACATTCTCATTAGC
>JAAZCL010000223.1 GCA_012513315.1 Bacteroidales bacterium
CGGCATAACTCCCGTTGTTAAGCAAATAGATACACTAGCGGCGGAGGATCCTGCCAATACCAACTATCTGTACCTTACTTATAACGGTGAAGAAAATGATGTTGAGTATACGGGCGATCACAAATCGGTGATTGTGTTAGGCTCAGGTGCATACAGAATTGGCTCGTCGGTTGAGTTCGACTGGTGCTCTGTAAACGCTTTAAACACAGTTCGCAAGGAGGGTTACAGGGCTGTAATGATAAATTATAATCCCGAAACAGTATCAACAGATTATGATATGTGCGACAGGCTCTATTTCGATGAGCTTTCGCATGAGAGGGTGTTAGATATTATCGATCTTGAGAATCCGCATGGAGTAATACTTTCTGTTGGAGGACAAATACCTAATAATCTAGCCATTAAACTAGATAATGCAGGTGTTAATATATTGGGCACATCGGCAAAAGATATTGATAATGCAGAAGATAGGCATAAGTTTTCGTCCATGCTCGACAGGATGAAAATTGATCAGCCCAAATGGAAAGAGCTAACCACACTCAACGATATATATAAGTTTGTAGAAGAGGTGGGTTTTCCGCTATTGGTACGCCCATCATACGTTTTATCGGGTGCAGCAATGAATGTGTGCTCAAATAATAGTGAGCTGGAGCGCTTTCTAACACTGGCAACTGAGGTTTCGAGCAAATACCCGGTTGTGGTGTCAGAATTTATAGAAGATGCCAAAGAAATAGAGATGGATGCGGTTGCCCAAAACGGAGAACTTATTGTTTATGCCATCTCAGAGCATGTGGAGTTTGCAGGGGTGCACTCGGGCGATGCAACAATTTTATTTCCTGCACAAAAGATTTATGTTCAAACTGTTAGAAGAATAAAACGGATAACAAGGGAGATTGCCAAAGCGTTGAATATAACGGGTCCGTTTAATATTCAATTCCTTGCAAAAGACAATGATATAAAGGTAATTGAGTGCAATCTGAGAGCTTCAAGATCGCAACCTTTTGTTTCTAAAGTGTTGAAAATAAACTTTATAGAACTGGCAACTAAAGTAATGCTTAATGTCGATGTAGACAAACCCGAGAAGTCGGCTTTCGATCTGGATTATGTAGGTATAAAGGCACCACAGTTTTCTTTTACCAGACTTCATAAAGCCGATCCAGTTCTGGGGGTGGATATGGCTTCAACGGGCGAAGTGGGAGCCATTGGAGCGCATTTTGATGATGCGCTTTTAGCCTCTATGCTTTCTGTTGGTTATCGCATCCCCGAAAAGAACATTATGGTTTCGTCAGGAGGGACAAAGTCGAAAGTAGATTTATTGGATGCATGCCGACTTTTAAAGAAAAACGGGTACAATTTATACGCGACAGGTGGTACGCAAAAATTTTTGGAAGAGAACGGAGTTGAGAGTACCTTTGTGGCATGGCCCGACGACCAGGATGCTTCTTTAAGAGTTGATGATATGATTTCTGAAAAGAAGTTTGATCTTATCATCAATATCCCCAAGAACTTAACTGAGAGGGAGCTTACAAACGGGTATAGAATTAGGAGGGGTGCAATTGATTATAATATTCCTCTTATAACCAATGCCCGATTAGCAAGTGCTTTTATTAAAGCATTTTGTAGAATAACGCAAAATGACATAGAGATAAAGCATTGGGCTGAGTACTAGTAAATTAAAAGAGAAAATCAAAACGGTAATATAGATAAATAAATGGATCAATCAATTAAGAAAGTGCTTTTACTGGGTTCTGGAGCCCTAAAAATTGGACAGGCGGGAGAATTTGACTATTCGGGTTCTCAGGCTCTAAAAGCAATGCGCGAAGAGGGCATTGAGACGGTACTTATAAATCCTAATATTGCAACTATTCAAACTTCTGAAGGTGTTGCAGATAAGGTTTATTTTTTGCCTATTACTCCATATTTTGTGGAAAAGGTAATTCAGAAAGAAAAACCTGATGGCATCCTGCTGGCTTTTGGTGGACAAACTGCACTTAACTGCGGTACAGAGCTCTATCAAAACGGAGTGCTTGAGAAACATGATGTTAGAGTGTTGGGTACATCGGTTGATGTTATTATGATAACTGAAGACCGCGACCTGTTTGTGAAGAAACTTGATGAGATTGATGCAAAAACTCCACAATCGTTGGCAGTTAACAGCATGGAAGATGCACTAAAAGCGGCACATGAGATTGGCTTCCCCATAATGGTTAGATCGGCCTACGCACTTGGTGGTCAGGGCTCGGGCATTTGCGAAAACGAAAAGGAGTTTAAAGAATTATGCAAAAGTGCACTATCATTCTCTAGTCAGATTTTAATTGAAGAGAGTCTTAAAGGATGGAAAGAGATTGAGTTTGAG
>JAAZCL010000224.1 GCA_012513315.1 Bacteroidales bacterium
AGATAATTTTGTACTTCAAGTTATAAATACAACTTTAATATTAATAATTATGTCTTTAAAGAAAGAATTAAAAGAGTTTTTATTACGTGGCAACGTAATAGACTTGGCAGTAGGTATTGTTATTGGTGGTGCATTTGGTAAGATTGTTACGTCATTTGTAAATGATATATTGATGCCTCCAATTGCAACACTTTTGGGCGACAGTAAATTTACAGAGATGGAACTTGTACTTCAATCAGCCGTTATGGAAGGCGAAGAGGTGATTAAGCCTGCCATTACATTCAATTATGGTAACTTTATTCAAGTAGTTATCGATTTCTTGATTGTAGGTGTTTCTATCTTCTTTGTAATTAAAGCTATGAACTCAATGAAGAGAAAGAAAGAAGAGGAGCCAGCTCCAGCAGCACCACCAGCACCCACAAAAGAAGAGGCGCTACTAACTGAGATTCGCGATTTGTTGAAAAAGAATTAAGAGCACGTTTTTTAATAAAAAGTCTTTTCAAGTTATTTGCATGGTTTTATGGATGTAATAAAATTGAGACACCTAACATATTAGCAAACTACGCTTTTGCTATACATATATTAACGAAATGTTTAATTTATGTCTAAATGGGCTTTATCTCATTAAATCTCCTTTTTAGAGCATTTTGCAATCTTTTTTGCATTTGTTGTGTTTTCAGTGATGTCCTTTAAATTCAATATTTAATGGTGTTTCTCTTTCTTTCGGCGAAGTTAATAGCATGGTAATAAGGAGTGTAATCTTTGGTGTGACAAGTAAAAATAATGCCGGTACTGCTCAGATGCAATATTCAATGTTAAATTGAGTCAAAGCAATTGAAATATTCGACTATCGAATCTCCCAATTGTTGTACAACAATTGGTGTCTGCTCTTCAGTTTCTCTCAATTGTTGTGATTAGAATGGATGATTATAAACCTTTATCACGTTTTGTTTCACATTCATTAAATGATTGGGGTTGATTTTAGGTTATTGTTACACTAGAATGTCTTTCAACGTATCTGCTTTCTTGAAAACTAATAACAATTGAGACACTTGCTTACCGAATATACGAATTGTGATACAACAATTGGGAGACTTGATGACCTAATATAGATATTGTGGTACATCTTTCTTGAGATTCGCTCATCGAAAAGTTAAGTTGTCTAAACACAATAGCGAGTCTTCATATCCTACCGACGGAGTATTGTGTAACAATGTCATGATTCGCATTGCGAATTACAATGAAGTGGTTATACTTCTCCATTCTCTATATCCATCTGGTTGCGCAGAGATAAAACGAAGCATAACTTTACTATCTCACTTTCATAAAAAATCTTTCAATCTCTTCCAATGAAGTATCCTTCAGGATAATCTTTTTATTTTTGTCCAGTAAGTACAGTGTTGGGATTGCTTTGATGTCATACAGTCGTTTACTGGTCATTATTGTACCCTCATCGTAAGCATTCACCCAATTCTTTTGTGGCATATTGGGTAGTGCTTTGCGCCACTCTTCGATGTTGCTGTCGGGATAGAGGTTTAAAACAGTGAGCATTTTTGTGTAGGAATTGTTGAGTGAAAAGATATCTCTCAGCA
>JAAZCL010000225.1 GCA_012513315.1 Bacteroidales bacterium
ATGTAAAACTAAACAAGGAATATAGCGAACTACAGAAAATTATTGATGCCAGGAATGAGTATAAAAACGCATTTGACTCTATTCAAGAAGCTAAAAATATTTTACAAAACGAATCAGACAGTGAATTGAAAGAAATGGCTAATGAAGAATTGGCTGAATATAGCGATGCATTACCTGAAATAGAAGAGAAGATTAAATATTTACTTATACCTGCTGATCCAGAAGATGATAAAGATGTTATTATGGAGATTAGAGGAGGTACAGGTGGAGATGAAGCAGCAAATTTTGCAGGAGATTTGTTTAAAATGTATTCACGATTTTGTGAAGATAAAGGTTGGAGCATTGAAATTACAAGTTTAAACGAAGGAACATCTGGAGGATATAAAGAAATCATCTTCACTGTCTCTGGAGATGGTGTTTATGGCATTTTAAAATATGAATCGGGTGTTCATCGTGTACAACGAGTGCCTCAAACAGAGACACAAGGTAGAGTTCATACTTCTGCAGCTACAGTAGCAGTCTTACCTGAAGCTGAAGAGTTTGATGTAGAAATTAATCCTGCAGATATTGATTTACAAACCTCGCGATCGGGAGGTGCAGGTGGGCAGCACGTAAATAAAGTTGAAACCAAAGTACAACTTACTCACAAACCTACCGGTATAGTAGTTGTTTGTCAGGCAGGACGTTCACAAGTTCAAAATAGGGAAACAGCTATGCAGGTGCTTCGTTCGAGACTATATGATATCGAGCTCAATAAAAGGCAGGGCGACATAGCTTCTCGCCGTAAAACACTTGTTTCTACTGGCGACAGATCGGCGAAGATTCGTACATACAATTATCCACAAGGTAGAATAACAGACCATAGAATAAACTACACTAGCCATAATCTGGCTGGATTTATGAATGGTGATATTGAAGATGTGATTAATCAATTAATCATAACTGAGAATGCAGAAAAACTGAAAGAAGCTAACCTATAGGTTTTATCAAACAAATAATTTTTATGACCAAGCAAGAGTTATTCAACCAAATAAAAGAGAAACAGTCGTTTCTATGTGTAGGTTTAGATACAGATATAAACAAAATACCTGAGCATTTATTAGACTCAGACGATCCTATTTATGAATTCAACAAAGCTATAATAAATGCTACAGCTAAATACTGTGTGGCTTACAAACCAAATTTAGCATTTTACGAATCTTCAGGATTAGAAGGCTGGTTAGCCTTTGAGAAAACAGTAGCTTATATTAAACAACGCTATCCAGAAATGTTTTTGATAGCAGATGCTAAAAGAGGAGACATTGGAAATACAAGTGAAATGTATGCAAGAGCTTTCTTCGATAAATTAAAAATGGACGCTGTAACAGTTGCTCCGTACATGGGAGAAGACAGTGTACGTCCTTTTTTGCAAAAAGATAAATGGGTAATATTGTTGGCATTAACCTCTAATAAAGGCTCGACCGATTTTCAGTTTCTGGAAGATGCCAATGGAGAAGCATTGTTTGAAAAAGTATTGAAAACGTCTCAACAATGGGCTTCTGAAGAAGAAATGATGTATGTAATTGGAGCAACACAAGACAAACTATTTGAGCGTGTTAGAAAAATTGCGCCAAACCATTTTCTTCTTGTACCAGGCATTGGAGCTCAAGGAGGTGATTTGGAAGCAGTATGCAAAGTTGGTATGAATAAAACTTGCGGACTTTTGGTAAACTCTTCTCGTGCAATTAATTATGCAGATAGTAGCGATGATTTTGCAG
>JAAZCL010000226.1 GCA_012513315.1 Bacteroidales bacterium
GAGTATGCGGAGTCTGCAATGAGGAGTAAAATTGAGAATGCCAAACCAACTATAAATCTTACTGCATCGGAAAAGAAAATTCTACATGAAATAGCACTTGGTAAAACAACTAAGGAGATTGCCGTGGAAAAGAATTTAAGCTTCCATACCGTGAATACTCATAGGAGAAATATTTATAGCAAGCTTGGGGTTAATAGTGTTAACGAAGCAACAAGATAGGCTCTGCAGGCTGGTTTAATAGATTTGATGGAGTACTATATTTAAAAGGGGTTTGTAAATGCTACTTACATTTTTTCAATAATATTCCATATTGCATCCACCCATTCTTCGTTATAATTAAGTGAGAGAATAAAACTGAACTTTTCACCACCAGCATCCATAAACAGTTTGCGTGCTTCTATATCTATATCAAATAATGTCTCCATATTGTCTGAAGGAAATCCTGGAGACATTATGGCAACTTTTTTCCAGCCAAGTTCGGGTAACTTGCCAATACTTTGATCTAGAAAAGGTTTTAACCAATTATCATCTCTTTGAGAGCTAAAGAACAGTAATGCATCGTTAGGTTTTATGTTGAGTTTATCGCATATTAATCGGTTTGTTTCTTTAATTTGATATACGTAGTCGAACTCTTTTCCCTTTTTCCATGCTGTTTCCTGTTGTCTGTTTGGTAAACTATGGTACACAAATATCAGTTTATCTATATCATTAATATAAGGCTTTGCGCTTTCTGCCAAAGCGTTGATATACTCGGGATGATTAAAATATGGTTGTGTAATTTTTAATCTGAAAGAATGATGATGTCTATAGAAAACTTCTCCTATTTCTTTGATTGTTGTTTGGGTAGTTGACTGAGCATAGTGGGGATAGAGCGGAAAGATTATAACTTCATGTAAGAGTGGGCATTTCTGACTAAGCTCTTTAAAAGCACTCCTAATATCGGGCATACCATATCTCATAGCAATTGAGACTGGCACACCTTTTTTGGACTCAATAGCTTCTGCAAGCTTGGTCATATTATAAATTATAGGTGAAATGAAAGGTTCTTCATTACGCCAGATTAGTTTATATTTTGCTGATGAGCGGGCTGCTGCTTGTGGTGCTATTATCCTTGTAGCAAGAAGTTTTGATAGCCATCTGGATTTATCAGTCAGCAGCGGATCTGAAAGCATTTCAGCAATAAAATTTCTTACATCTTCTTTTTCGTTGCTCGCAGGAGTTCCTAAATTTACTAATATTATTCCCCTCATTATCCAGCAAACACCTCTAGTAGTTTACAATGGTTATTGGGTGAAATCTCTACATAATTTGTTTCGGCTGGAATGAGCAAGGATTCGCCACGCTCAATAAATAAAGAGTTCCCTTTATTATCAACTAGGTTTAGACTTCCTTCAAGACACATATATATAACGAAAGAGTCTTTTTTAGAATAATCGCGTTTTGTAAATTCATTGAGTTCTAATAAATTGGTTGTGAAATATGGGCAAGTAACTAGTTCTACCGGTTTATTAAGCTCTTTATTGTATTCTGTCTGATATGTGTCGTATAGCTTAAAGTCGATTGCCTCTTTGGCAAGCTCTGTATGAAGTTCGCGAGAATTTCCTTGTGCATCTTTACGATTGTAATCATATATACGATACGTAATATCTGATGTTTGTTGAATCTCAGCAACAAAACAACCTGCACCGATGGCATGTACGCGACCGGCTGGTAGGAAAAACACATCGCCCTCTTTTACAATGTGCTTTTTTAGACTGTCGGTAAAGCTGTTGTCTTCAATGCTTTTCTCGTACTCATCCGGGCTAATTTCTTTTTCGAAACCTGTATATAAAAAGGCTCCTGGTGCTGCTTTCACAACATACCACATTTCGGTTTTTCCAAATGAATTGTGGCGTTCTCCCGCCAGTTTATCGTCGGGATGAACTTGAATGGACAGATCGTCTTGTGCATCTATAAATTTAATAAGGAGTGGGAATTTATTTCCAAATTTATGATAAATTTCCGATCCCACTAGCTGCTCTCGTGATTCGGATAGAAGAGTTTTAAGTGAGGTGCCCGCC
>JAAZCL010000227.1 GCA_012513315.1 Bacteroidales bacterium
ATTATTTGGAAAATATTTCTGCGAGGTATAAAGAATGGATTATATTACGGCAAAAGAAGCAGCAGAAAAATGGGGGATATCCCAGCGCAGGGTCCAACTCCTATGTGAGCAAGGACGAGTGGCGGGGGCGGTTCGGTTAGGCTGGGCATGGGCAATTCCAAAAGAAGCGGACAAGCCTACAGATGCTCGTTCAAAAGCTAAAGGCAAGTTATGATCAATATAGCCAATACGCCTCTTTAGTTGTATTGATATGTTTTTAGAATAGAGGATTTGTAAAATAAATATTGGCAAGGAACAAAAGTGTTGAAGTGAATGGTAAAAAACGCAGGTTTAAATGTTGATAATAGAAAGTTAGATTTTTTGGTAAAAGAGGGATTACTGTATGACTAGTCATCAAGCGAGAGAACAAATGTTAGGATATCTATATCAAGTTAGATATGCATTGCTTTTACTATTACAAAATGACGATGAACAAGCTCAAATTAGTATAGAGAGATTTGATGATATTGCATTTGTTGCCGCTGATAATCCCCAAACAATGATACAGTTAAAGCATCACATAAAAACTCAGGGAAATCTTTCGGATGCGAGTACAGATTTATGGAGAACAATAAAAGTGTGGGCCGACCTAGTCGCAAGCAACACTGATTGTTTAAGACATACAAAGTTCGTTATTATAACAACTGCAATAGCTCCGGATAATACCGCTGCTAGTTATTTGAGATCTTCATCACAATTATCTAATAGAAATACAACTTTGGCTTTTAATATTCTCAAAGAGGTTACCAAAACTTCTGATAATAAACTACACAAACCATATTATACAGCATTTAATAATCTTGGTGACGGTTTAGCGAGATAACTTATAGACAACATTTATGTATTTGATGGAAGTAGCAATATTATTGATGTTAAGGAGGATATCAAAAAACATATAAGATATGGATGTCTTCCAAAATATGAACAGCGGATGTGTGAACGGTTAGAGGGATGGTGGTACAGTAAATGCATTGAATGTCTTGTATCGGAAGTTCCTGTATATATTAATCAAAATCAAATTAGATTTGTTATAGCATCTTTCCGAGATGAATACACGGAAGATAATTTACCAATTGATGTTCCTATTTTAGATGAAGTAAACATAGAAGATCTGCCAGAAAAAGATAGAGTTTTTGTTGAACAATTAAGGCTGATTTGTATAAGCAATCAAAGAATTACACTTGCAATACGTGATTATTATCGTGCTTTTAAACAAAGAGCAAATTGGATACGTGATGAATTATTATATATCAATGAATTGGATAAATATGAAGAAAGACTTATTGATGAGTGGCAAAGAATGTTTCTAACTATGCAAGAATATTTGGAAGAATATGGTGATAGTATTGATGAAAACTTAAAGCAAAGACATGGGAGATCATTATATAATAAAATTCAGGATAAGGATATTAGAATAAGAGAACGATGTGGTGAACCATTTGTTATGCGCGGGAGTTATCATTCTTTAGCTAATAGATTGTCAGTTGGATGGCACATTGATTTTGAAACTCGATTGAAGGAACTACTGACAAGGTAGGTGAAAACTTTGAAAAGTTGGGAAAGCAGGGCGACAGAAATTGCATATCTTCTTAATCCTGCCTTTTGTGGGAGGATTATTTATCATGTAATTAAAACATATTCTGAACAAACATCTCGGCCTTTGCCTTTCCCATTAGTTTATCTTATTTTACCTTTAGTATTACATCGAAAAACGAGAGAACGTATAAATAGCGTTACGCAAATGCAAATATGGATTCAGCGAAATCCTGATGTATTGATAGGGTTTGCTGAACGGACAAAGAACTTAGTAAAAATAACAAATGAGGCTCTTGAGTTTTTGATGCAAAGTGGAATTGCGGGGTTAACAAACAATGCTGAATTAGAACTAACACGATTATTACCGTCTACAAGTGCTAGCAAGTTTGTAAATACTGAAATTAAAGAATGTATAAATAAAAGTTCTCATGTGGCAAAATGGTTTGCTAAGGGAGGTACAGTCGAAACGATTTATTCAAGTTGGGGGGTTAGACCATAATGCAAATTAAAGAAATAGTGCTGTATGGTGTAAATGGTCAGATTAGGCGTTTGCCATTTAACCTTGGAACCGTGAATATTATCTCAGGTAAGTCTAAAACAGGGAAATCCGTCATTGGGGATATTATTGATTACTGTTTAGGGGGAGACTCCTGTAACATTGCGGATGGTGTTGTTAGAGAAACTGTAGCATGGTACGGATTATTGCTTCAACTTGACAATGAAAGAATATTTGTGGCGCGAGAAAATCCTCCTTATGGTCAACAATCAACAAATAAATTCTATTATGAAATCGGTAAAAATATCACTGCTCCCAAGGCTGGTAGTTTTATTTCAAATACCAATACAGCAGGCATTGAAGAAATGCTTTCAAGAAAGTTGGGAATATCCGAAAATATTAATATACCCCCTGAAGGACAGACTCGGTTGCCGCTATCGGCAAATATTAGGCATGCTTTATATTATTGTTTTCAGAAACAAGATGAGATTGCAGCAAAAAATTTTCTTTTTCATGAGCAATCAAAAGATTTTATAACGCAGGCAATTAAGGATACCATGCCTTATTTTTTAGGGATAATCAATGAAGAAACTCTTGTACTTGAGAATGAAAGGACGCTATTGAAACGTAAGCTTTCTGTAGAAAAACGTGAGCTTGAAGAAATAAGAATGCTTCAAGGTGGAGGGATGCAGAGAGCTATTTCCTTAATATCGGAGGCTAAGTCAGTTGGTCTATTATCTGATGACTTAAAGATAGACTATGATGATTATAATTCACTACGTGCTGCCTTAGAAACTATTAGCGATTGGAAGCCAGCGGAAGTAAATACTGCAGGAATGGACAAACTAAGCTTTTTACAGAATGAGTTGTCAATTGTTCAAAGCGAATTGGATAGTATTGGCGAGGATATAAGAAATGCTAAAACGTTTGTTGGTGAAACTAAAGGGTTTGTTGATGAAATCGAACATCAAAAAATGCGCTTACAGTCTATAGGGTTATTTGAAGCTTTGGATTTTGAAACTAATCATTGCCCGCTGTGTTCAAATTCTCTGTCAGAACCTTTACCAAATGTTGATGCAATAAAAAGAGCAATAAAAAACCTTGATTATAATATTTCTTCAGTTACTCGTGAAAAGCCAAAATTAAGAAAATACATTGATGAACTGGAGAGTAAACGTCAATCTTTAAAAGAAAAAGAAAAAGCACTTAAATCAGAAATTGATGGAGTTTATGCAGAAAATCAAGATGCTATATTATTACGTGACTTAAATGCGAGGCGTGCAAAAATTATTGGTAGAATAAGTTTATGGTTAGAAAGCGTTAATATTAATGATAATACCTCTGCCAAAGAAGCTTCTATCAAGGAAATACAGAATCGCTTAAATATTATAGACAGCCTTTTAGATAAAGAGTCTGTTGAGGATCGCAAAAAATCAATCTTGAACAGAATGAGTGTTGAGATGAGTGCGTGGGCAAAAGATCTTGCATTGGAACATAGTGAAAACCCATATCGATTGGATATGGGTAAAGCTACTGTTGTTATAGACAAACCTGAAAGACCTGTACCATTGCAACAGCTTGGGAGTGGTTCAAATTGGGTGGGGATACATCTGATTGCATATTTTGCTCTACATAAGTATTTTATTTCAATGAATCGTCCCGTTCCCCGGTTTTTGTTTATTGATCAACCATCCCAAGTATATTTTCCATCTGACATGGATGCTAAAAATACTGATAAAGAAGAAGTAAACAATCTCTATCAATTTATTTTTGATAGAGTTAAAGAATTAAAAGGAAAGATTCAAGTAATAATTGTTGACCATGCCGATTTGGATAATGATGAGTTTCAAAAATCAGTCATTGAAAAATGGTGGAATGGTGAAAAGTTGATTCCTGAAAGCTGGTACAAAAAATAATTCCTTGTAGAAAGATAATTTCGCTAAACCTGACATACATGAGTCAGGTTTTAATGATATTTCATTCGAAAAAACAGAGAGAAAAGGTGGTGTAAACTTGAATGGAGCAAGCAAACAGCGTTGATCAGTTTTTAAAACTATTTGAAAGGTTTAAGCAGTATAAAGGGGTCTTTTTTAGAGGACAATCAGAGAAATATAGTACAATACCTCCCAGTATTTCTAGAGATAAAGGATATTATGAAAATGAGCATTTAATTTTTGAAGAAACAATTAGATTAAAAAAGGAAGAGTTTGAAGTATATAAATGGCCTATTGAAAAACTAGCTAAAATGCAACATTTTGGTATTCCTACTAGACTGGTTGATGTTACAATTGATCCACTTGTAGCTCTATTTTTTGCTATACAAAATGTTGATGATGAAAATGCAGGGAATGTTTATGTGTTCATACAAAATGGACACTCCTTGGATAGTAAGCATGTAAGATTGCTGTCACTAGTATCTACTTTAAGTGATCTTTCTATAGAAAAAATAAAAAAGGCATATGAAAGTAATTATATTGATTATATTTCTGAAGAAGAAATATTAGTAATGATACAAAATGCAGCATTTATTGAATACACAGAAGAGTTGAAAAAAACCAATAGCCGTTTATTTAACCAGAAGGGGACATTTGTAATTTGCGGGAATGAGATATGTGAAGGGAAGATCAGTAGGACTATACGTACGATAGATAAAGTAATTCCAAATATTGTAATTAGAATTCCCTATGAGTATAAGAACTTGGTTAAAAAAGAATTAGATGAGAAATATGGCATTAATGAAACAATGATTTATCCGGAACTCCCTTCTGTTGCGAACTATATAAAAGAAAAATATAAACATGATAATTTCAATATAGATGGCACATACAGCATCGTAGAAACAAAGGATATTTCACATGCGGGAGCAAAACGAATATCAATTATTGTTGTACTAGAAAAGCCATTAAAGGTAGAGTATATCAAACAGGTGGCCAAGTCTATTATAGAAAAACAGGCTTCCAGTAAGGATGTTGTATGGATATATGTTGCTAAGAATAGTAATGATTATATAATGAGTAACTGGGTTTTAAGGGGACAATGGATTAGTAATAAATTAGAAACTAAATATAGACCTTTACTAATAGGCAATTCTGATGGAGATGGGTATTATTGGGATGAAAGTAAATCGTACAGTACTTTAGGGGATTACTATTCGGAAAATGTTTTTGATGATGATAAGGATCTTTTTGTTTATCATGATAAGATATTTGAAGGTATAAAAGCCGTATACGATATTTTACAAGCTACTTTTAATTCATCCGGAATTGATGAATTTACAGAGGTAGTTAATAAGCATAAAAAGTTTATAAATAGATACTATAATTTACTCGGTGAGTTCGGTCATTCAAGGGATAAGAATTTTGATGATTTCCTAGAGAATTATAGTCAAGCAGCTTTATTTCTTGACAATATTCAGATTTGGGTAAATAGAAAAGATCTAAATGAAAGAACTAAAAAATATCAAATCCTGCGATGTTTAGAAGATGCAAAAAGATATATTGATGCTATTGAAAATGAAAGACCCAATTGGGTGAAAAAACTAAATGTCACTAAATTAGACTATGAAAATATCAATTTTAAGTCAAAACAAAAGAAAGAATATCAGTACAAACAGACTTTGCCTTTGAATCCTAACGCTCTTATAGTTAAGTTTAATATTGAAATAGTTAAGAATGCTGATAATACTTTTTACATAAAAGGAATAACAAACTTATATGATAAAGCAAATATTATGCTATCAGTGAAAGATATTAATGGTCAATTAAGAGGCCAAAGTAAGACTGAGGTAATTAACGGATGTTTTGAGTTTGAAACATTTAGCGATAACGGGGCGGGGTATTCTCCAGGTTTATATCTTGCCGAAATAATCGTGCCAATTCCAAGTGTTCAACCGCAAGAATTCATTCTTAAAGCTGGTATAGAGTATGAAAACTTAGCAGGGGAATATATGGATAGAACAGGAATAGGCCCTACTTTGAAATATGTAAAAGAATTTATTATATAGAAAGACGTTTACACATCATACAGATTTACAAAAAATTGGTCAGTTGCCCACTGATTGCTGGATGAACATTTTGCTATTTTTATCAATACTATGCACTCAGGGCATGTTGAGTGTTGCGTATTGATGTCACGCAATATGTAGTGTGTTGGAAAAGTGAGCAAACAATATATTGTGTTTTAACTCATTTAATAAACGTAATTTACCTGCTCATCATAAGTGAGATTTTGTGATATGATTAGGCTA
>JAAZCL010000228.1 GCA_012513315.1 Bacteroidales bacterium
TATGGCGCTTATGCGTAAGGTTGTTGATGCAGCAAAAGAGGCAAATCTATCTGCAATAATTGCTGCCGATGTGGCTGTACTTATGTATGCCCGCAGTATAGGAGTTGAAGTTCACCTCTCTACACAACTAAATATAACAAATACTGAGTCGCTTAAATTTTATGCACAATACGCAGATGTTGTGGTGCTTGCACGTGAGCTCAATCTAGACCAGGTTGCTGCCATTCATAAAGATATTGTGGAACAGCAAATAAAAGGGCCTAAAGGCGAACTTGTTCAGATAGAGATGTTTGCCCATGGAGCACTTTGTATGGCTGTTTCGGGTAAATGTTATTTAAGTTTGCATGAAAAAGACCTCTCGGCAAATCGTGGAGCTTGCAATCAAATTTGCAGAAGAGGTTATATCGTTAAAGATAAAACTAGCGATATTGAGTTGGAGATTGACAATGAATATATAATGTCTCCAAAAGATCTTAAGACCATTCATTTTATGAATAAGATGCTTGATGCAGGGGTTAGGGTTTTTAAGATAGAAGGTCGTGCAAGAGGTCCCGAATATGTTCGTTTAGTAACTACATGCTATAGAGAAGCTATAGAAAGCTATTGTGATGATTCATTCACGCAAGAGAAAATTGATGTGTGGGATGAACAGCTGTCAACTGTTTTTAATCGTGGTTTTTGGGATGGTTATTATCTCGGTCAACGATTGGGTGAATGGACGCATCGCTATGGTTCGGGAGCAACAAAAAGAAAAGTATATGTTGGTAAAGCTATAAAGCATTTTGGTAACTTAGGAGTTACTGAATTTCTTATCGAAACTCAGTCGGTAAAGGCTGGTGACGAGCTGCTTGTTACGGGCCCAACCACAGGTGCTCTGTTTATTACTGCCGATGATATTAGAGTGGACATGCAAACTACACAGGAAGCTGTAAAAGGCAATTACTTCTCAATTAAAACAAATGAGAAAATAAGACCCAACGATCAGCTTTACAAAATGGTAGATGCTAACCGAAGGGGCACAGCGCACGAACGATAGTAATTTTATTCTTCCTTAAACCAGCTTGCATACATCAGGTAGTTGCTGGCTATCTTTTGGTTCATCTCTTTAGATTGTGCTGGATCTACTTTCTTTACAAATTTTGCCGGTACTCCTGCATAAATACTGCCGGGTTCTACTATGGTTCTACTTAGCACCACAGAGCCGGCAGCTACAATTGCACCTTCACCAATAACTGCATGATCCAATACCACTGCCCCCATACCAATTAGTGCTCCGTCTTTCACTTCGGCACCATGTATTACAGCGTTGTGCCCAATTGATACGTCATTGCCAATAATGGAAACCGACTTCTGATAGAGGGTGTGAATTACAGTGCCATCCTGAACATTAACTCTATCGCCAATACGAATAGAATTTACATCTCCGCGAAGTACTGTATTAAACCAGACGCTACAATCTTTGCCGATTATCACATCTCCTATTATAGTGGCATTCTCTGCCAAATAACAGTTTTCTCCTATTTCAGGCGTGAAGCCTCTAACTGATTTTATAAGAGCCATAAATTTATAAATAAAAAAGTCGGGTATCGTTTTATATAAACAAATACCCCGACTTTTGTTGATATACTATTTTGTTTTAGATTGGTTCTGTTTTGTTCTTCAACCAAGCTTTTTCCTCGTTGCTTAAATGGTTTTTTAGTTTCTTGTAAACCATCTTGTGATACTTATTAAACCATTTCTTCTCACTTTTAGTAAGTAGTTTCTTAGAAATAGGTTTTGTATCGATAGGACAAAGTGTAATAGTCTCAAAATTATAGAATGCACCAAACTCTTCAGTCTTCTCATATTCCTGAGTAACAATAAGGTTCTCGATTCGAATACCATATTGATTGGCGCGATATACACCAGGTTCATTAGAAGTCACCATTCCCGGTTGTAATACAGTTGGATTCTCTTCTAATCTTATGTTCTGCGGACCTTCGTGTACATTTAAGAAATGACCAATACCGTGACCGGTTCCATGCCAGTATGTTGTGGCATTGTCCCATAAAGCTTTTCTTGCAAGAATATCTAGCTGAGAACCTCTTGTTCCTTCGGGATAAATGGCAGTTGCCACTGCTATGTGTCCTTTTAGTACATTTGTATAATCTACCTTCATCTGTTTTGAGAGTTTTCCCACAGCAACAGTTCTGGTGATATCTGTAGTACCATCTTTATATTGCCCACCTGAGTCAATAAGTAGCAAACCTTCCGGCTTCACCTCAAGGCAAGTTTCGGGTATCGCATTGTAATGTACAATTGCGCCGTTACCTTTATATCCGGCAATTGTGCCAAAACTTTCACCAACAAACAAATCCTGTTGCGAACGAAACTCGCGTAGTTTTTCTTGAACTGTAACTTCATCTACTTCACCAGCTGGAACGGCTTCTTCAAGCCACATAAAGAATTTTATCAATGCAACCCCATCCTTAATCATAGCATTGCGGAATCCTTTAAGTTCGGTTTCATTTTTTTTACTCTTCATCAAATCCACCGGAGAAGGAACATCAATTATCTCACATGTGGCAGGTATTGATTTAAGTAACTTCCAATTAATCTTATTTCCTGTAATACATATTTTATGACCTTCGGGAAACAGGCTAACATATTCAAAAACTTCTTTATAATCGGTCACTTTTATACCTTGCTCTTTATAAGAATGCGCAACCTCATCACTAAGTTTATCTGGGTCGATAAAGAGGACAGTTTCTTTCTCCGAAACATATGCGTAAGCTACTGTTACAGGGTTGTAGTCTACATCATTACCTCTTATGTTGAAAGTCCAAGCAACAACATCAAGAGTTACAATAATAATTCCATCAGCCCCAACCTTCTTAAGTTCGGCATTTATTCTATCAATCTTACTTTTAACAGTTTCTCCGGCTATTTCAACAGGAAGTGTAAAAGCTTTATTCTTTGGTATCTCGGGCCTGTCTTTTCTTATTTTGGTGAATGGGTCAAATGATGTGTTTAATGCAAAATTGTTCTTCTCTAGCTTTTCCTTAAGAGCTTTAGCGTCTGAGGCGGCATATACAAGTCCGTCAATCCCCACAGTACCCCCATCTCCAACCTGTTCTATTATCCAACTGGTCATATCTGGAGTATCTGATTGACCCATTTTAAATAGATCGAAACCTGTATCCTTTAACTCATCAGCTGCTTGAATAAAATAGCGAGAGTCGGTCCACACACCCGCACTGTTTTTTGTTACTACTGCTGTACCTGCAGATCCTGTAAAGCCACTTATCCACATTCTCGATTCCCAGTATTTAGGCGGATATTCGCTAAGATGAGCATCTGTACTTGGGATTATAAAAGCATCAATATCATTTTCAGTTAAAAATTGACGCATTGCTGTGAGTCGTTCAGGGATTTCGTTCTTCTTCATGTATTGTTGTTTTTTGTATTTGTTTGAAATTGTCTTTACTGTATAAGCTTGAAATTCAATGATAAATAACATAAGTTGAAAGACAACTCTAATTAGAAAACAACAAATATAACAAAATGTTCTTATATTTGACTCCTAAAAACAGATAGAATAGATGAAGACAAGAATTAATCTTTATAATATGAAATTCCGCGCTTTTCATGGGGTGTTGCCTCATGAAAGTGTTATTGGTGGCGATTTTGAAGTTAACATAGTAATAGATGCAGATCTTACAGAAGCTTGCGAATCTGATGATGTTAGAGATACCATTAGCTATGCAGATGTTTATGATATTGTTAAAGCAGAAATGGAGACTCCTTCGAAGTTACTAGAGCATGTTGCTGCAAGAATTTTTAAAAGGATATCAGAGCAATACATGCAAATATCTTCACTTGAGGTAAGAGTTGCAAAATTGCACCCACCTATGAATGGAGAGGTTGAAAAAGCGGAGATAGTGATTACTAAGTGATTATTTACTGGCAACTTTTTTATACCTTTGTATAAATTTTCCTACTAATGAGCGAACATTTAGATGAATTATCGGCGACTACCAATATAGAGGAGACTAACTCTATTGATGGAACAGTTAATGAGCAAGGTGAAAAGCTTATGCTTCGTACGAATAACCTTGTAAAAAAGTATGGTAAACGTACTGTAGTTAGTCATGTCTCTATAAATGTTAAGCAGGGTGAGATAGTTGGATTACTCGGTCCTAATGGAGCAGGAAAAACTACTACATTCTATATGACAGTTGGTTTAATTGTACCCAATGAAGGTGAAATATTTATTGGAAATCAAAACATTACAGACTATCCTGTTTACAAACGTGCTCAAAGTGGTATAGGTTATTTGGCTCAAGAGGCTTCTATATTCCGTAAAATGAGTGTTGAGGATAATATAATGTCTGTACTTGAATTTACAGATAAAACTCCTAAAGAGCGAGAGTTAAAACTAGAGAGCTTGATAGATGAGTTTGGTTTAGAGAAGGTGCGAAAGAACTCTGGAGATAGACTTTCGGGTGGAGAGCGTCGTCGTGCAGAGATTGCAAGATGTCTTGCTATAGATCCTAAGTTTATTATGCTAGACGAGCCATTTGCAGGTATCGACCCAATTGCAGTTCAAGATATTCAATCTATTGTGGCTCAGCTGAAGTATAAAAATATTGGAATACTTATTACCGACCACAATGTGGATGAGACTTTAAGTATTACAGATAGAGCTTATCTTCTTTTTGAAGGGAAGGTTTTATTTCAAGGTACGGCCGAGGAATTGGCAGAAAATCCAGTTGTTAGAGAAAAATATCTAGGTCGTGACTTTGAGCTTCGCAAAAGAATATTTGAAGCACAATAATTTATTTTATGTCAAGGTTATTATCAATTGATTACGGTAAAAAACGTACAGGGATAGCTGTTAGCGATCCGCTTCAGATTATAGCAAACGGACTAACAACCGTTGAAACCTCCAAGCTTTTTGAGTTTCTTGAAGATTATCTTAAAAAGGAGGAGGTAGAATCAATTATTGTTGGTTTGCCTAAACAAATGAATGGACAGCCATCTGAGAATATGAAAAGGATTGAGCCATTTGTGAACCGTTTAAAGAAATTATACCCAAAAATTAATATTGAATATTTCGACGAGCGATTTACATCTAAACTTGCTCACCAAGCAATGATAGATGGTGGTTTGAAAAAGCAGGACAGACGGAATAAGGAGCTAGTTGATGAAATAAGCGCTACCATTATACTTCAAGGGTATATGGAAAGCAGAAGATTAAGATTATGATTTTACCAATATATATATACGGGCACCCGGTACTAAGAAAAGTTACTAGGGATATAGACCCCAATAATTATCCCAACCTAAAGGAGTTGATAGATAACATGTTTGAGACAATGTATCAAGCAGAAGGGGTAGGACTGGCCGCTCCTCAAGTAGGACTTGAAGATAGAATTTTTGTGGTGGATTTGTCTCCTCTTGCCGACGAAGAGCATCCCGAATTTAAGGATATGAAGAAAGTCTTTATCAACGCACATATCACAGAGCGTGGGGGTGATATGGTTATTGCTGAAGAGGGCTGCCTTAGTATTCCCGGTGTTCATGAAAAAGTATCTCGTGAAGATGAGATCCGAATAACATATCTTGATGAGAATCTACAAGCTCATGACCAAGTGTATAAAGAGTACTTGGCACGTGTCATCCAGCACGAATACGATCATTTGGATGGTATATTATTTACCGATAAAATATCACTACTTCGTAGAAGGATGAATAAAAGTAAACTTACAAATATGGAGAAGGGAAGGGTAGCTTGTGATTACAGAATAAAAACTGTTAGGTAAAAAAGTGACTTTGCAAGTAAGTATTATTTAGAACACTACATCATTTTTCCTGCTGCTGCTTCATCTAAGTACCAGTATAAATTATCTGAATCCGGTTGCACAAGTGCTGCCGGATATTTTTTCTCCGCCATTTCAGGTTGCTCAATAATTTCTTTAACCTTCTCGGCTTTATTCATTCCTGTTACTAGAAATACAACATTTTTAGCTGCATTTATTACTTTACCCGTTAAGCTAACTCTTATCTGTCCACTCTCAGGATGCGTAGCAGTTACACAATTGTTTTCATTGTTCCAGAGCTCAATCTCATGAGGGAAAATAGAGGCTGTGTGCCCATCATCTCCCATTCCCAGAATCACGATGTCAAAAACGGGTGTTCCGTTCTGTTGCTCTAGTTCTCTATTGAGTAGCTTCCCATATCTTTTTGCTTCATCTGTGGGATTATTTTCTCCCTTAATGCGGAAAATATTTTCTTCAGGAATATTTATATTGTTGAATAGATGCTCTTTAGTCATCTTGAAGTTACTCTCACTATCTTCAGGTGCAACACAACGTTCATCACCCCAGAAGAATTTGATTTTCGTCCAGTCGATCTCACCTTCTGGCAAGGACGACCAATAACTAAATAGTGATTTAGGTGTGCTTCCTCCCGAAAGAGCAACCGTTATTTGTTTTCCTGAAGAACCAACTTCTTTTAACCATTCGGTAAAAGATTCATTTAACTCATTTAATGAACTGAATATCTGTATTTCCATATCTACTTTCTGTATTTATTCTATTTATAATTCACAATACACACCATCTTCTGCAAGATTTTTACAAGGATACCTCCATGTGTTTTCAGTTCCTTCAATCAGATCATCAGACACTTCGGGTCCCCAAGAACCTGATGGATAACCATGAAGAGGTGCATCTTTATCATTTTCCCAATAATCGAGAATTGGTTGCACAAATTTCCATGTTTCTTCAGCTGCTTCACCTTGCATGTAAAGCATATTGTCGCCAATCATGCAATCGAGTATCAAGCGTTCATACGCACTTGGTATATAATGATCGTTTAACTCAGAATAATGAAAATCCATATTTACAGACCTAACCTCATACCCACTTCCAGGAACTTTCATTCCGGTTTTAAGCAAAATGCCTTCATCGGGCTGAATGCGTAAAATTAACTGATTGTCTAATTTAGTAGACTCATCCATTTGTTTAAACAGTTCTTGAGGAGAAGGATTAAAATGTATAACCACCTCCGATACGTTTGTTGGCAGTCGCTTACCGGTGCGAATATAAAATGGCACACCCTGCCAGCGCCAGTTGTCTATAAATATTTTAAGAGCTGCGTATGTCTCAGTGCGTGAATCAGATGCTACATTACTTTCGTCTCTATAATTATTGTAATGTTTTCCTTTTACCGTTGCTTCGGTGTACTGACCTCTGATAACATTGTTTTTAAGATCATCTTTACTTAGTGGGCGCAATGATCGGAATACTTTCATTTTTTCATATCTGATATCTTCGGCTGTTAATTTTGCGGGTGCCTCCATTGCTACCAGTGACAAAACTTGAAGAAGATGATTTTGTATCATATCTCGTAAAGCGCCTGCTTGATCATAATATCCTCCTCTATCTTCTACGCCAATACTTTCGGCAGCTGTTATCTCTACATGACGTATGTAATTGCGGTTCCATAAGGGCTCATATATGCCATTTGCAAATCTAGTTACCATTAGATTTTGCACTGTTTCCTTACCCAGATAATGGTCTATTCTATAAATTTGATCTTCCTGAAAGAATTCTAAAAGTTGATGATTCAAATCTATTGCAGACTGAAGGTCATGTCCAAAAGGCTTTTCAATTATAATTCGCCTAAAGCCTTTTTGTTGTAAAGTGAGTCCATGCCCATATAAAAACTTCGGAATTATATTATATAGAGACGGAGGAGTTGATAAATAAAAGATGTAGTTTTGTCCGAGGTTGAATTTTTTATTTAGTCTATCAAGTTTTTCTTTTACCTTTCCATACTCGTCACCTTTAGCCGTATCTATACTGAGATAAAAGACTTTAGATAGGAATGTACTTATCTTTTCATTAGTTGCATCCTTGTAGTGTGCAAACAAACGAATCCCTTCTTTCATCTTTTTTCTAAACTTATCGTCGCTAAACTCAGTTCTACTAACCCCTAAAATAGCATAACCCTCGGGTAGTGAGTTGTTCATAAAAAGATCGAACACTGCTGGTATGAGCTTGCGGTAGGTGAGGTCACCTGAGGCTCCAAAGATTACCAATCCTTGGTTTACTTTTTTCTTCATTCTTATAAATTCTACTTTTAGTCTATCTAAAGAACAAATATAAATGTAAAAAGTTGAGATAGTACTATTTTAAAGGGTTTCGGAAGAAAAATAAAATTTGTAATCAAAAGTAATCAATATTAGTTCTTTGATAATAAGATAATTTATGGTATCTTTGCCCCTCGAAAAAAATTATTAATTCAAACAACAACAATTAATTAATTAAGTATGAATAATTACGAAACCGTTTTCATTTTAACTCCCGTTTTGTCTGACGTACAGATGAAGGAGACGGTCGAAAAATTCAAAAACCTCCTGATAGATCAGGGTGCTGAAATTGTAAATGAAGAAGATTGGGGACTGCGTAAGCTTGCTTATAGCATCGAAAAAAAATCTACAGGATTTTACGCATTTCTTGAATTTAAGGCTAATCCTTCAGTAATTGAAAATCTTGAAGTTAACTTCCGTCGTGACGAACGAGTGGTGAGATTCTTAACTGTAAGACAAGATAAGTTTTCACACGAGTATGCTCTGAAAAGAAGAAACAAGAAAAGTGGAAAGAAAAGTGAAACTGTAGGAAAGACAGAGAAAGTAGCAGCAGAAGTAAATGTTAAAGAAAAGGAGGACTAAGAAATGGCAAAGCAATCAGAAATTAGATATTTAACACCATTATCAGTAGATATTAAGAAAAAGAAATACTGCCGATTCAAAAAGAATGGTATCAAGTATATTGATTACAAAGATCCAGAGTTCTTAAAGAGATTTCTTAACGAACAAGGGAAAATATTACCTAGAAGAATTACAGGTACATCGTTGAAATTTCAACGTCGTATTGCTCAGGCTGTGAAGAGAGCTCGTCATATAGCTTTGCTTCCATATGTAACCGATTTAATGAAATAATAAGGAGGAATAGAAATGGAAGTAATATTAAAAGAAGATATATTGACCCTTGGATACAAGGATGATGTAGTAAATGTAAAGAAAGGTTACGCACGTAACTTTCTTATTCCTCAAGGAAAAGCCGTAATTGCAACTGAGTCTGCTAAAAAGGTGATAGCTGAAAATCAAAGACAGCGTGCTCATAAGATTGCACAGATTAAGGCTGAATCAGAAGCTTTAGCTGCAAAAATGGAAGGTGTAACACTTACCATTGGAGCAAAAACAAGCAAAACAGGTACAATTTTTGGCTCTGTAACAAACATTCAAATTGCCGAAGCTCTTTTAGAGAAAGGATTTGAGATTGATAGAAAAATTATAATTATCAAAGATCAGGTTAAAGAAGTAGGAAACTACATAGCCGTTGCAAAGCTTCATAAAGAAGTGTCGGTTGAAATACCTTTTGAAGTGGTTTCTGAATAATTTCAGTTTATATAATTTATGAAAAAAGCCCTGTGGTATTAATCATAGGGCTTTTTTCATAAATTGATGAAAGTTTTAAGGTTTTTGTTGTAATATTTCAACAGTATCTCTTGCAATTGTCAGCTCCTCATCTGTTGGGATAATAACAACTTTTACCTTAGATGATGGTTTGCTAATAACCATTTCTCTTCCCTGTCCAGAATTGTTTAGTTCCAGATCCAATTCGATTCCCATAAACTCCAACCCCTCACATGCTGCACTACGCATTGAAGCTTGGTTTTCTCCAACTCCTCCTGTGAAAATTAATAGATCTACACCCCCTAATGCGGCGGCATATGAACCTATATATTTTTTTATACGATAGCAGTAGGTGCTCATGCCTAGTATAGCACGTTCATCTCCGTTATTAATTGCTGTTTCAATCTCACGCATATCTGACGAGACCCCAGTGATACCAAGCATTCCCGAGAATTTGTTGAGCAGGGTAGATATACCTTTAGTTCCCATGTTCTCTTTTTCCATTATGTAGGATATAACACCCGGGTCAATGTCGCCCGAACGAGTACCCATTATAAGGCCCTCTACAGGTGTCATACCCATGCTTGTGTCAACAGACTCTCCATTCTTAATTGCAGTAATAGATCCGCCATTTCCAATATGAGCAGTTATTATTCTTTGTTCTTTATATGGAATATCTAAGAATTCACATGCACGTTTTGAAACAAAACGGTGACTTGTTCCATGGAATCCATATCTACGGATACCATATTTTTCATATAAGGAATAGGGTAGACCATACATATAAGCATAATCAGGCATAGTTTGGTGAAATGCTGTGTCAAAAACACTCACCTGTGGAGTATTGGGCATTAGCTCTTGTATAGCATATATACCTTTTAAATTTGGTGGATTATGAAGAGGTGCCAACTCTATACACTCTATTAGCATATCAATAACCTCCTCAGTGATTAGGACACTAGAGTTGAAAGTTTCACCACCGTGAACTACCCTGTGTCCAACCGCTTTAATCTCATCCAGTGATTTGATACATCCATATTTTTCACTTAGCAATACGCCAAGTATATATTCTATACCTGCACTATGCTCAAGAATTTCACCCTCGAGCATCACCTTTTGTCCATCCGGAAGAGTTAATTTTAGGAACGAACCTTTCATCCCTATCTTTTCAATTCCACCCTGTGCTACTACCTCTTTGCTTTTCATTTCGAAAAGCTTGTATTTTATTGATGAGCTACCGCAATTTAAAACCAGTATCTTCATTTCAGTCGTTTTTTCTTTTCTTTAATAACTAATTTATAACCGCTTTATTTATAGAAATCGGGTTTCCGGTTTCATCATATATATAGAATCCTTTTTTAGTTCTCACACCAATTTGATTAGAGCGATACAGCTTCCATAACAGCGGATTGGGCTTGTAGTGCTTTTCTCCAAACTCGTTAAACATAGCCTCCATAAGAGTTACAAGTCGTTCAATTCCAATAATATCTGCCATTCTAAACACCCCGTATCGCTGTCCATAAATTATAGTGAAAGTCTCTTCAATATCTTCAAAAGAACAAACTCTTTCAAGAAGAATCTGGCATGCCTCATTAAGCATGTTAACCATAATCCTCATACTTACGTTGCCATTACTTTCGTTTATCTTGTGAGGTTTATAATTAATTAGTTTTGCAAATATCTCCATCTTTTTATATACCTCTTCAGAAGTATACATGCCACTCACTATCTCAAGAATACGAGCATCGGGATGTGAAACTGGAAAGTATAAGCTTACACATCTATCTTTATAAACCAGTTCTGCTGATAGTTCACTAATAATTACTACCGAACCGTTTGTTGCAATTATTGCATCAGGATCTAAGATCTCTTCAAGTCTTTTAAATATATTTTTTCTTAGGGGAGTACTTCTTCTACCACCCTCACTATATCTGGTACACTCAATAACCATATCACATCCGGCAAAGTCTTCATACTCCAGAGTGGGAGTAATGCGATTCATTATAATCCTTTTTTCCGTCTGTGTTAACCCCCAGCTACTAATTTTTTGGTTCATCACCTTTTCTAGCTCACCTGTAACAAAAGTTACTCTTTCAGGGGTTTCCTCTAGAAATATCACTTCCATTCCAGCCGATGCTGCCATATTGATAATATTTCTACCCTCTTTTCCGGCACCAACAACGCCAATTTTTGAGAAGAGAGGTTTATTTTTGCTTTCAGCCGATATGTTAAGTCCGTAATTTACGATCGGCTCAATAATCATTTCACTCATATGATCTTAATTTCTATAAATAAGTTATTTAAGTCCTATTGCTTGGTTTGCGGTGATAATAACAATGTTGTAAATATCATCAACAGAACAACCGCGCGACAAATCATTAACCGGGGCTGCCATACCCTGGAGGACAGGTCCGATTGCCTGTGCATTTCCAAGACGTTGAACTAGTTTGTAGCTTATATTGCCAGATTCAAGAGTTGGATAAACCAACACATTGGCATTGCCCGCGATAGAGCTCCCGGGAGCTTTAGATTTACCAACCTCTGGCACAATAGCAGCATCAGCTTGTAATTCCCCATCTATCATTAACTGTGGATTCATCTTTTTTGCGATAGCTGTAGCTTCCTTTACCTTATCTACCATATCATGCTGTGCACTACCTTTTGTTGAGAAACTCAGCATAGCTACTTTTGGCTCCACACCAATCAGACTTTGCATTGTTTTAGCAGAAGACAGAGCAATGGATGCTAGTTCCTCAGCATTAGGATTTGGCACAACTGCGCAGTCGGCAAATAACAATATACCGTCTTCACCATACTGTGGTGTTTGTGTATACATGATAAAAGCACCGGAAACGACCTTCACACCCGGAAGAGTTTTAATAATCTGTAATGCAGGGCGCAGCACATCGCCTGTAGTGTTTTGAGCACCGGCTATTTCTCCATCAGCGTCACCATTTTTTATCATCAAACACGACAAATAAAGTGGATCTTCTACTAATTCAGAAGCTTTCTCTATTGTCATACCTTTGTTTTTACGCAACTCAACAAGCAAATCGATATAAATCGATTTTTTACTATGTTCCTTGGGGTTTACTATCTCTGCTTTATTGATGTTTGTTAAACCCATCTGTTGTGTCTTATCCTTAATTATGTTTGGATCTCCAATGAGTACAATATTGGCTATTTCATCATTAAGTAGTTTATCTGCAGCACGGAGAGTCCTTTCTTCAGTTCCTTCGGGCAGCACAATACGCTGTTTATTAGCTTTAGCCCGCTGAATCATTTTATCGATTAAATTCATTGCTATATATAAAGTTATTGTTTTCCAGTTTGTGGTTGGTATACAAATTGATGAAAATGTATGCTTTACAAAAGTACAAAAAAAAGGCTAACTAAATGAATTATGTCATAGCGAAACATGGCATAATTTTAATGAACACTTCTATATTATTCTCTAATGAGTTTATTTCTGTCTAAAATTTTCACTTGTCGCCCTTCCAGACTAATGATTTCTTCATCTTCCAACTCTTTAAGCGATCTTGCCAGAGATTGCCTCTGTACTCCAAAGAATTCTGCAAGTTGCGTGCGAGACCTCTTCAATATAAAGCTATCTTGCTTCATTGATGTTTTTTCAAGAAAAAAAGTAGCTAGTTTTTTTCTAAGACTCTTAATTGATATCATTTGAAGTTTATTTGTAAGAGATAGAGTTAAATCGGCATTAAGAGTGAGGAAATTTGTAAATAGTTGCTTATTATTTGCCATTTCATCTAGCCAGGCCGACTTAGATATTTTAAGAATAATGCAAGGTTCCACAGCTATTACATCTGTGGGATAGATGCTGTTAGCGCCGTAAATAAAAGAGGGCGCAAGCGGAACGACTCCATCAAGTATATCAATATCAAGCACATTGCCCTCCATTGTGATCATTTCTGTTCTTATGCTTCCATGTATCAACAGCATTACAAAACTGATTGGATCGCCTTGCATAACTATGGTTTCACCCTTTTTATAAGTGAGCACTTCTTTTACATGCCTGTCTAGAAACTGATCATGCTCAGACTGAGTTAATCCTTTAAAAAGAGGACAGTAACTAATTTGTTTACTAGCATGACCATTAGAGTGAACATGACCGTGAAGATCAGTATGGTCTATATTAATATTGTGTAAGCTAAGGAGCTGGGCAAGATGATCATGCGAATGTCCTTCTATACCATCATATCCATGCTCATGACTATTTGATTCTGACTGATTTTTCATAAACTATTTTTGTGTGTGTCACCAGGGTGACAATTTTTGATACTTGCGTGTGGTATCTTTGCAATACAAAAATGAACAGAGTCCTAAGATAGTAAATGAAATAATAATAACAATAAACAATTAATAAATAACAGAACAATATGAAAACAAGAAATTACTTAACAAAAAACAGATTTCTCAGAACAACATTTATTTTATCGCTAATAGCCATTTTATCGCTAATAAGCATACAACCCGCATCGGCACATTGTGATTCATTTGATGGCCCTGCATTAATTGATGCGGAAAAAGCATTAGAGACAAATAATGTGGACTTGATATTAAAATGGATTAATGCCGATATGGAAGATGAAGTAGTGCCGCTTTTTCATAAAACCTATAGCATGAAAAATGGTGACAAAGAAATTTATGAAATAGTAAAAAAGCATTTCTATGAAACTTTTGTCCGTCTTCACAGAGAAATGGAAGGCGCACCGTTTACAGGATTGAAGCCTGCAGGTACTACAGCACATATAACAGTGATGAGCGATAAAGCACTAGAAAGTGGTGATTTTGCAAGCTTGCTTAAAGCACTTAACAATCACGTTAACTCACAACTACAAGAGAAGTTTGACAAGACTGAAGCTTTATACAAAGTAAAAGACAATTCAGTTGAAGAAGGTCGCGCTTACGTAGAAGCATATGTAGATTATACACATAGTCTAGAAGCGGTTCACGATATTTTATCAAGTGGTGCTGGTCATAGTCACTAAGTCTGTAATATAAAACATCCACGGTATTTGTTAGAGCCTATCTAATATACCGTGGATTTTTTGTTTCCATGTTAATGAATAGTCTATACAATTAAATACTATGATTGCATAGCCTATTGTATGAAGTTTGCTGCTTTTGTCATTTTTTCATTAATCTCTCTTGTGCATAAGTTGCCAATGCTACCCTCATGAGTATGGTTTACCTGCTTCTCTGAATGGAAGTTACCCTCTTGAACCACTTTGCCAACCTGTTGATAAGCCTCACGGAAAGGTAAGCCTTGTAAAACAAGATCATTTACCTTCTCAACAGTAAATAGATATTGATACTTATCGTCTTTCAGAATATCATTATTTACAGAAATATGCTGTAGCATGAAATGTGACATCCGTAAGATACTATGCAATGTTTCAATTGCCGGAAAAAGTACATCTTTTAGAAGTTGATAATCTCGATGATAACCATGCGTCATATTAGTTGTCATTATGCTTATCTCATTTGGGAGGCTCTGCAAACGGTTACTGTGACCTCTAATTAGTTCCCACACATCGGGGTTTTTCTTATGAGGCATAATGCTTGATCCCGTTGTCAGCTCTTTTGGATAGGAGATAAAGTCGAAATTACCCGACATATATGTGCAATTATCAACAGCAAGCTTGTTTAAAGTTGAAGCTATATTTGCCATACTCTGAGCAAGAATTCTTTCCGTTTTACCGCGACCCATTTGTGCTGCAATAACATTATAGCTCATGGTGCTAAAGCCAAGCTCCTTTGTAGTCATTTCTCTGTCTAATGGAAACGAGCTACCGTAGCCTGCAGCCGAGCCTAATGGATTTTGGTCAGCAACCTTCCATGCAGATACAAGAGTATACATATCATCGACCAAAGCTTCAGCAAAAGCGCCAAACCATAATCCAAATGATGAAGGCATAGCAATTTGAGCGTGTGTATATCCGGGCAGTAATACGTCTTTATGTTTCTCGCTTAAAGATTGCAGTAGTTCAAAAAGTTGAAGCACCTCTTCCTTGATTATTAATATCTCCTCTTTCAGGTAGAGTTTTATATCCACCAGTACCTGATCGTTTCTAGAACGGCCCGAATGGATTCTCTTACCCACTTCTCCAAGTCGCTCTGTTAACATAGCCTCAATTTGAGAATGAATATCCTCTACATCAAGCTCTAGTTTAAATTCTCCTTTTTCAACTTCATGCAATATATTTTGCAATTCAGCCTGAAGTAGTTTTTCTTCATCTTCATTTAACAAGTCAATTTTAACAAGCATCTTTATATGCGCCATTGAACCTTTAATATCATGCTTTGCCAGGCGAAGATCAAGCTCACGGTCGTTACCCACTGTAAAATCTTCTACCCTTTTATTAGCATCGAATCCTTTGTCCCAAATTTTTGCCATTTATTGCAAGTTTTCAGCTATTCTTTGACAGCTCAGTTAAAAAATTTATATATCCCTTTATACCCTGGTTAATCTCTTCAATTAGTACAAACTCATCTGCCTGATGAGAGCGTGCCGATTCACCTGGTCCCATTTTTATTGCTGGGCAAGTAACTCTCATCCAGTCGGAAGTAGTTGGAGAAGTATATGACTCGATCCCTAGCCGCTCTACACAATGCAAAAGAGAATGATTTGGAGGAGTAGCCGAGCTTCTGTTTGTTAGAGATCGAGCGTTAAGCACGCTTTTAACTTTTGGTTGCAGAATATCCATAATCTCACTATTACTATACTGTTCAGTAGGTCTTATATCCACAACAAAGTTACACTTGTCGGGTACAACATTATGCTGAGTGCCGGCATTAATTTGAGTAACTGTGAGTTTTACCTCACCCATTGTTGGAGATATTTTACTGAAACTTGTAGTGCGCAAGATATTGATATCCTCTAAAGCTATATAGAGTGCATTCACGCCCTCATCTCTAGCCGCGTGACCACTAACACCCGTAGCCAGCCCGTCAATTACAAGCAGCCCTCTTTCGGCAATTGCGGCTCTCATACCTGTTGGTTCACCAATAATAGCCATATCAACCTGATTTGATATCTTTTGCCATATCAACTTCATGCCATGAGAGCCAGAGTTCTCCTCTTCAGCCGATAATACTAATATCAGATTAAAACCTAATTGCACATCTTTGAGATGAATAAATGCATGAATCATAGACACAACACTGGCGCCGGCGTCATTACTGCCAAGTCCAAAAACATATTTGTCCGATTCTTTTGGCTTAAAAGGATCAATAGTATATCCCGATGCAGGTTGCACAGTATCGAGATGAGAATTTAGCATTAAAGTTGGTAGTGATGGATTATGGCAGGTCTGTTTAACTATAATATTATTACCAATACATTCTGAAGAGATTCCCATCTCCTTGAAATAATTTATCAGATAATCTTTTCTCAGATTCTCTTCACCCGAAAAAGATTTGATTGAAATCAATTTTCTTAGCAAATTGACAGCACTATCTATACGCTCCATATTAATATTTTATCTGTATTTGGCAGTTGTTAAACTCTAGCACTAAGATTATTTAAGTATTGTGCCTTTTCTTGTAAGAAGATTGTTAGCATGCAAAATAATAACCTCCGATACCCCATTTCTAATAGCTTTAAAGGAATTATCCATCTTGGGTATCATGCCATCGACAATGATTCCGTTTTCTTTATAAACCTCACACTCTTCAAAACTCATGGTGGCAATTAAGCTATCGGGGTTGTTGATATCTTTTAGTACACCCTCTTTCTCGAAACAATAATAAAGAGAAGTATTGTAATTATTTGATAATCCTGTAGCAACAGAATAAGCTATAGTATCGGCATTGGTATTTAGAAGAGAACCATTCTCATCGTGAGTTATAGCACAAAATACAGGAATGATATCAGATTCTAAGAGTTGCGATATAAAACTGCTATTCACCTTATTAGGGTCAGGATCGCCAACAAAACCAAAGTCAATTGGCACAGGCGAACGTCTTATAGAAGGTATACAATTTGCATCGGCCCCTGAAAGGCCAATTGCATTGCAGCCAATTTTCTGAAGAGATGCAACAATACTTTTATTTATCCATCCCGAATAAACCATTGTAACAACTTTAATGGTCTCCTCATCGGTTATACGTCTACCGTTTACCATTTTAGTTTCTATCCCAAGCTGCTTAGCCAATTTTGATGCCATAACGCCCCCACCGTGAACTAAAAGCTTGTTCCCTTCTAATTTCTTAAAGTCGTTAAGAAATGATTCAAGAGCTTCGGGATTATCAACAATATTTCCTCCTATTTTAACAATGGAAAGACTTTCTTTATTTTTCGCCATTTTGTGCAGATTCCTGTTTTCTTATTAGAGCCAATTTGTTTATTTAAAACTATATCGCTTAATAAAGAAAAATGTTCTTATCGAATAAATTAAGCTAAACCTAGCAATATCTCTTTTAATACCGTTTGAGCAGAAACTACTCTGTTGGCTGCTTCTTGAATAACAATTGATTGACTGCTTTCTATAACCGCATCTGTAACAATCATATTTCTGCGAACAGGCAAACAGTGCATAAAATATGCATTGTTGGTTAGTGCCATTTTCTTACTGTCAACAGTCCAATCTCTATCTTTACTTATAACTTTGCCATAATTTGGGTCTAGGTAAGGCGACCAGTTCTTGGCATAAATAAAATCAGCTCCTTTGTATGCTTTCTCAACATTATACTCTACTTTGGCATTGCCAACAAAAGACTCTTCTAGTTCATAACCTTTTGGGTGAGTAATAACAAATTCATAATCAGTGGCATTCATCCACTCAGCAAATGAGTTGGGAACCGCTTGTGGCAATGCTTTAGGATGTGGTGCCCAGGTGAGAACTACTTTAGGGCAGGCGGTTTTTTTGAACTCCTCAATAGTAATTAAATCTGCAAAACTCTGTAGCGGATGTCGGGTAGCTGCCTCCATACTAAATACAGGTTTTCCCGAATATTTAATAAACTGATTAAGGATTACCTCGTTGTAATCATCTTTTTTATTTTCAAACTGGGCAAAAGATCGTACCCCAATAATATCGCAATATGCACCCATAACTGGTATAGCTTCAAGAATATGCTCAGGTTTATCACCATCCATAATTACACCCCTTTCAGTCTCCAGTTTCCATGCCCCCTGATTTATATCGAGAACAATAACATTCATTCCTAAGTTATAGCTAGCTTTTTGAGTACTTAGTCTAGTTCTTAAGCTAGAATTGAAAAAGATAAGTAACAATGTTTTATTTTTGCCTAAACCCTGATCGGCATAAGGATTTTCTTTTACCCACCTAGCTTTTTCCAAGGCAACATTCAGGTCTTCTATATCATGTACTGAAGTAAAGTTTCTCATAATATATTACTGTTTTACGCTGTTTTGTTTTTTAATTCCGATAAGAAAATATCAATATCCCCTTTAGAGATTGAGAGAGGTGGAAGCAA
>JAAZCL010000229.1 GCA_012513315.1 Bacteroidales bacterium
ATATCTTTTTTCCTTTAAAATATTCACCATTAAATAGTGCAACAGCAAGTGAAAAAGGCAAACAAAATAGAAGAGCCAAAAATGCAGTGTATATTGTACCTATTATAAAGGACAATGCTCCATACTCCTCAGTTGCCGGACGGGGGTCCCACTCCGAGTTGGCAATAAACCCGAATATACCATATTCCTGAAATGCATCAGTTGAACGACTAACTAAAGCATATATGATACCGGCACTGAGCAGTATAATAATAAACGCTGCAAAAAACAACAAAAGCCGGAATACTTTATCTTTCATTTAATTAAACTATAATATTATAAATCAATTAGAAGAGATTGCATTCTCAAGTATTGCAACACCTCCATAATTTATCTCATTTATTAAGTTGCGATTCTTCTCAAGAGCCTGTTCAGAGAGCGGTGCATAATTAATCTGAGCTGCCACTTTTTGTCCCTCCGGGCTAATTACATATTGCAACAGCTTAATAAGCTCTTCCCCTTCTTCAATTGTACGATTGTCATATTTTTGATCTTTATACACAAGTATCCAGGTAAAAAGACTTAACGGATAGGCATTTGGGTCATTAGAATCTGTAATCGTAGCTCTCATATCATTGGGTAGCTCAACATTTGCAGCGGCAGATATAGTTTCAAGAGTTGCATCAACATAATTACCTTCTCTATTTTTAAGTTTAGCTGTTGGCAATCTCAATGTTAATGCATATTCAGAACCTATATATCCAAGTGAACCTTCAGTTTGCTGAACTATTCCGGCAACACCCGGATTTCCTTTTGCAGCTATACCCGCGGGCCATTTCAGTGATTTCCCTATTCCCATATTATCGTTCCATTCTTTGCTTACAATAGAAAGATATTCTGAAAAGTTAAAGGTTGTACCACTACCATCAGATCTATAAACAGGGGTAATTTCGAGGTCGGGTAAGTTTATGTTGGGATTTATTGCTGCAATTTTTTTATCGTTCCATTTATCTATCTTACCCAAATAAATATCAGATATTAGTTCTCCGGTTAACCTTAAACTATCTACCCCTTCTAACGTATAAGCCATTACAATACCTCCCATGCAGGTGGCTATGTGAATTACTTCAGCATTCATCGACTCAATCTCTTTCTGATTTAGAAATGCATCACTTGCACCAAAATCAACTGAATGGTCGCGCAAACTGCGTATACCACCTCCACTGCCAATAGCTCCATAATTAACAGTATAGCCAGCATTAGCTTGCATAAAATCGCGAAATATGATATTGTAGAATGGATAAGGGAAAGTTGCTCCGGCGCCAGATATGGTACTTCGTGAACTGCTGCCACCTTGGCTGGAATTAATGTTATTACAAGAATATAATAAAATTAGGAAGAGCAAAAAAACTAATAATTTCCTCATTAAAAAATAAACCTCTAGTGAGTGATGTTTTAAAGATTGACCACAAAAGTACTATTTGTTAACTATATTACATTCTAATAATTGTTACAAATTTGTTAAGTTTTTAATGATTTTATAATAGATAAAGAAATTATTTTATAAACTTTGAAATAACAGTATGGAAATCTCTAGAGTTTTTGAAATCCCATTTCCAACCATGACCAATAAGTAAACTCATGATCTTTTCTCTCTTTTCTTCGGTAGTAAGATTTGCAAGCTGGTCGGCATGAAGCAATAGTGTTATTTTTTCATTCGAACCAATAGGGTATCTTACATTCAAGTCGTATTGAGTTTCTGCAGACCCACCATAACGTAATCCCAGAAACTTACGACCCGTATGCTCTTCATTCCATTTCCACCTTACTAGAATTGCCTTTACCACACTATTTTCTTTGTAGTTGCTTTCCAGATTATTCTTGATCATATTATTATCCATAGTCGAAAAGATTAAAAATCGATATTTTAATTATTATTCACATTAATAGTGGAATAATAGCTATTTAAATATTTTATATATTCAAATTATGCCTATTTTTGCAAACTGTCATTTTTATATGACACCTTAATTGTGGAGCCGTTCGGATTGTGAAATTTGGGCGGCTTATTTTTTATTTCACACTTCTCTTTCATAATAGAACGTATATACAAAAAACATGTTCACATGGAATTTGTTAAATATGCAGATTATAAAAAAATCACTACTTTTGCTATCGAAAAGATATTAATTTTCTGTGTAGCTTAGGAAACCACATAAAAAAACAAAGTAAAATGAGAGATTATAAAAATCAAGATGCAATTGTTCTTTTCTCTGGAGGACAAGATTCTACTACCTGTCTTTATTGGGCTAAAAGAGAATTCAGAAATGTTCAAGCTCTATGCTTTACATACGGCCAACGCCATTTACAGGAGGTTGAGAATGCAAGAAGATTGGCTAAGATGGCCGATGTAGAATTCGTTCATCTCGACACATCGGTTATTTCACAACTTACACCAAACTCTTTAACTGACAAGGATTTATCAATGGATAAAGAAAAGCCTGAGAAATCATATCCCAATACCTTTGTACCCGGAAGGAATCTATTGTTTCTAACATTTGCAGCAACAATTGCTTATGCTAGAGACATACGACATATAGTAACAGGGGTGTCGGAGGCCGATTATAGCGGTTACCTCGACTGCAGAGATACATTTATTAAGTCTGCCAATGCCACACTCAATCTGGCAATGGATAAACAGTTTGTTATTCATACTCCATTAATGTGGCGCACAAAAAAAGAGGTATGGCATCTAGCCAACAACCTTGGGATATTTGAATTAGTGAAAAATGAAACGCTTACTTGCTACAATGGCATTCAGGCCAATGGTTGCGGTGAGTGCCCGGCATGTATTATTCGCAACAAAGGTTTAAAAGAATTCTTATCTGAAAAAGAAGAGGCCAAACAAGAGGACCAATAAGACGGAAAAAATAAGTCCAACAATAAGCCTAACAACAAGACAAAAATAGAATCAACAAGAACCTAAACAAGAAGTCAACTAATATTTATAAATAACCAGTATCACAATTAATAAAATACTTATTATGCAAATTGATGGATTGAGCCACCTTGGAAGTAAAACTGATTACAAACAAGATTATGCACCCGAGATGCTCGAGGCTTTTGAAAATAAACATAGAGATAACGACTATTGGGTTATTTTTGATTGCCCCGAATTCACAAGCCTTTGCCCTATAACCGGACAACCTGATTTCGCTACAATCAGAATCAACTATTTACCCGATATTAAAATGGTTGAAAGCAAGAGTCTTAAACTGTATCTATTCAGCTTTAGAAATCATGGTGCATTTCACGAAGATTGTATCAATATAATTATGAAGGATCTCATTAAATTAATGGATCCAAAATATATTGAAGTCACAGGTATTTTCACACCACGAGGCGGCATTAGTATTTATCCTTACGCCAACTATGGACGAAAAGGCACCAAATATGAGAAGATAGCCGATGATCGCCTCTTATCACATTCAATACCTTTATAAATTGGGCTCATAATAACGTACCCAGTCGACATAAACCTCAGCAGGTAGTACCGACGGATCAGTGTCCTTACTTAATCTAAGTCCAATCAGTAAATTCAAATCCATATCATTAAATGGGAACTGTCCGGGGATCTCAGTAGGAATCCTCGGATATTTTTTTGTACGCGTTCCATCTACAAAAAACACTATACTATCGGGATATTTTTCTACTGCATAAATATGATATTCCATTGGGTTTACACTTACAAGTGCGCTTGAAGGTGGATTATCCGGCATCCCCTGTGTAGTAGTATATTCAGATGTAACAGATTGATACACGAACTGATCGCTACCATATTGATCAATAATATCAATTAAAATATTCTCTTCACCGGTATCAGGTACTAGTGAAATGTAGGGACTGGCACCTACTTGTGAATTAATGCGCACTCTTGCTTCAATTCTTTTTGTTTCATTGGCTTTTACACCTTCTCTTATAATTCCACTGGTAAGAAATGGTAGATTTTTTTCATCATTGGGGTTTGCAATACCTTTTAATATCAAATTCCCATCGTCTAAGACATATAAAGCGCTACTATCACTCATATATCTATACATATGATGTTTGCCACGTGAAATTTTAGACCATGCCGATTGATCGTGTTGATCATCAAAATCATCTTCCCACTCCAACGACCATCCATTGCGATAAGTATCATCATTGTTATATTGTTTAAAGCATGAACTAAGCACGACTCCCAGCACTGTTACTAACAAAATTATATTCTTATTCATATAATTATTCAAATTAATTTTATTGTTCATTTCTATTGTTTTACTCTACAAAAGTAAATATTATCCCTATCAGATTATTGCAATACTCCTCAATTTGTGTTAATACGGAATGTTTTCCACACTTTTTATTAACTTTGCCTTTCGAAATAATTATAAGTCATTAAGAATTTATACATTCCAATATGCTCGAAATTTCTCAACGTGGCATTCAAATGCCTGCGTCACCAATAAGAAAATTAGCTCCACTATCTGATGCTGCAAAAGCAGAAGGCGTAAAAGTATATCACCTGAATATTGGTCAGCCCGATATGCCAACACCACAAGAAGCACTAGACGCAATCAGATCTATAGATCGAACTACTCTTGAATATAGTCCCAGCGACGGGTATAGGTATTACAGAGAGAATCTGGTGGAGTATTACAAAAAGTTTGATATCCAGCTTACTCCTGAAGAAATTATTGTAACTGCAGGAGGCTCAGAGGCAGTATTATATGCATTTATGGCATGCCTAAACCCTGGAGATGAAATTATTGTTCCAGAGCCTGCATATGCCAACTACATGGCTTTTGCAATATCGGCAGGTGCAATAATTAAAACTATACCATCTGATATAGAAACTAATTATGCACTTCCTCCAATAGAAAAATTTGAGGAACTCATTAATGAACGTACCAAGGGTATTCTTATTTGTAATCCAAACAACCCAACTGGCTATGTTTATACACCTAATGAGATGGAACAGATACGCAAGCTGGTATTGAAGTATAATCTATTTCTATTCTCTGACGAGGTTTACAGAGAGTTTATATATAACGATACCCCTTACGTTTCTGCCTGTCACCTCAAAGGGGTTGAGCAAAATGTTGTTCTTATAGATTCTGTATCTAAAAGGTATAGCGAGTGTGGAATCAGGATAGGTGCACTTATAACAAAAAACAAAGAGGTGCACGATACAGTTATGAAATTTTGCCAAGCAAGATTAAGTCCGCCTCTCATTGGTCAGATTGCAGCAAACGCCTCTCTAAACGGTAATAGTGGATATATGCAGCGTAGTTTCGATGAGTATAAAAGCAGGCGCGACTTCCTAATCGAAAGGTTAAATAAAATACCAGGTGTATACTCACCAATACCTCAAGGTGCGTTTTACACATTGGCTCAACTACCTATTGAAGATGCCGATAAATTCTGCGCTTGGTGCTTGTCCGACTTCCGTTATGAGGGTCAAACCATCTTTATGGCTCCTGCATCGGGCTTTTATGTAACTCCAGGTTTGGGCAAGAATGAGGTTCGTATAGCATATGTACTTAACAAAAATGATCTGGCTAATGCGATGACTGTTCTTGAAAAAGCATTAGAGACATACAAGAAGATTACGGGCTAAACAATTAAATTTTCATTTAAACCATGAATGCCGAGCTTTTTATAGCAAGAAGAATTTATAAGGGAGAAAAAGACAATAAAAAAAAGGTTGCTTCTCCTGCCATTAAAATTGCTATTGCTGGAATAGCACTGGGGCTTGCTGTAATGATTGTGGCAGTGTGCATTATAGTTGGTTTTAAAAATGAAGTACGTGGAAAAGTTGTAGGGTTTGGTTCTCATATACAGATAACTGCATTCGAAACCAACAACTCATACGAACACTCCCCTATTGCATTATCAGACTCGCTACGTCAGATACTGAGTTCTAATAAAGAAATAAGACATTTCCAAGAGTTTATTACTAAGCCAGGTATCATTAAAACGGATGAGGACTTCATGGGTGTGGTGCTTAAAGGAGTTGGAGAGAGTTACGACTGGGATTTTTTTAAAACCAATATGCTCGAGGGTGATGTTATTCATCGCAACGATACCTCCACTTCAAATTCTGCAATCATTTCTAAAAGTATAGCCAATAAGCTTCATCTCAATGTTGGTGACCGGTTTACATGCTACTTCGTTCAGGACCCTGTGCGAGCTCGTAGATTTGATATTGTTGGTATCTACGAAACTAACTTCGAAGATTGGGATAAATTATTTATTATTACCGATAAAGTGATTCTAGGCAATCTAAACGATTGGGATGAGGATCTTGTAAGTGGTATCGAGGTGTTGGTAAACAATTACAATAATTTAGATATAACTACTCAGAATCTGTTTTTTCAGATGTCTTCTTATAATGATCGGCTAGGTAATGCCCTGTATACTCGGTCCATAAAGGATATAAATCCAATGATATTCAATTGGCTTAGCTTGCTAGATATGAATGTGTGGGTAATAATAACGCTTATGTTAATTGTATCGGGCTTTACTATGATATCAGGATTACTTATAATTATTTTAGAGAGAACTAATATGATTGGTATGCTCAAATCTATGGGTGCAAGAGATTTTAGCATCAGAAAGGTATTTCTATATCTCTCGGTATTTCTTATAGGTAGAGGTATGTTATGGGGAAATATTATTGCACTTATTTTCTGTGTCGTACAAGACAGATTTAAAATCCTAAAACTAGATCCATCTACTTATTATCTTTCTGCTGTTCCTGTAGATTTAAACCCTTTGTATATAATACTTTTAAATGTGGGCACATTAATTGTTTCATTACTTATGATGATTGGCCCCTCTTATTTGGTTGCTAAAATTACTCCTTCTAAATCAATACGTTTTGAATAACAATTGTAGAATTCTACATACGGGCGACTGGCATTTGGGTAAACGACTGGAAGATTTTTCTCGTTTAGAAGAGCAACGGGCTGTTATGGATGAAATATGCCAAATAGCTAATAAGGAAGAGGCGGATATTGTTGTTGTATCTGGAGATCTTTTCGATACTTTTAATCCTTCTACAGAAGCGGTTGATCTTTTTTATAAGACTTTAAAAAGGCTAACAAATGGGGGGCGCCGACCGGTAATTGCTATTGCAGGTAATCACGACTCTCCTGACAGGATTGAAGCTCCAGATCCTTTGGCAAGGGAGTGCGGAATCATTTTTGCCGGATATCCTAATTCGGAGGTACCTGTTTTTGAATTGGAAACGGGACTTAAAGTTATTGGTAGTGAAAGAGGTTTTATAGAATTATCTATTCCAGGTAAATCATTTCCAATTCGTTTACTGCTTACTCCTTATGCAAATGAATATCGTCTCAAAAGTTATTTAGGCGAAGAGAATAGTGAAGAGGAACTCAGAAATGTATTGCAATATAAATGGCAGCAATTATGCAATAAGTATTGTGATAATAATGGCGTAAATATTCTTATATCACATCTTTTTATGATTAAAAGAGGTGAAGTCGTTCCCGAAGAACCAGAGGATGAAAAACCCATACTTCATGTAGGGGGTGCCCAAGCAATTTATAGTGAAAATATTCCTCGGCAAATTCAATATACTGCATTAGGACATCTTCATAGAATGCATAAAGTAGACGATTTTCCTTCTCCTATATATTATAGTGGTAGTCCCATCTCATATAGTTTCTCAGAAGCTAATCAAAAGAAATTCGTTTTAATGGTTGATGTTGCACCAGGTGAGACTGCCAAAGTAAGTGAGTTTCAACTGTCAACTGTTAGACCATTATTAAGAAAACGCGCATATGGTGTTGATGATGCTATTGCGTGGCTTTCTAACAATAGCAATGCGCTGGTTGAACTAACACTTGTTACCGATACTTATATTACCGCTAAGGATAGAAGAAGGTTAAATGCTGCTCACAATGGCATTGTTACAATTATCCCTGAGATTCTTAATCCCGATTTGTTTGCAGAAAGTAATAAAAAACAGATCGACCTCAATCAAAGTATGGAATCTCTTTTCAATGATTATTTCACTCATATAAAAGGGCAATTGCCCAACGAGGATATTATGAATCTGTTTAAAGAAATACTTGCAGAGGAGGATGAAGAATGATACCGTTAGAACTTACAATTGAAGGACTTTATTCATATCAGAAGCGTCAGACAATCGACTTCACAAAACTTACAAGCGCTGGTCTGTTTGGCATATTTGGCACAGTTGGTAGTGGCAAATCGTCTATTTTAGAGGCAATCACCTATGCAATTTATGGTAGGACAGATAAACTTAATCAGTCGGGCGATAACCGCAACTACAATATGATGAATCTTAAGTCCAATGAATTATTTATAGACTTCATATTCGAAACCGGCAGGGAACAAACAGAGTATAAATCTACTGTAAAAGGACGTCGCAACAGCAAGCGTTTTGAAGATGTAAAGACATTTGAACGAAAGGCTTATAAAAAATTCGAAAACGAATGGGTGCCTATTGAAGTTGCTGATTTAGAAAAAGCAGTGGGACTAAGTTACGAGAATTTTAAGCGTACCATAATTATACCTCAAGGTCAATTTCAAGAATTCCTTCAACTAGGCAACAGAGACAGAACTCAAATGATGAAGGAGCTTTTTAACCTACATAAGTATGAGTTTTTCTATAAAGTTGTTTCTATAGAGACTAAGAATAATGATCAAAAGCAGCTTATTAGTGGGAAGCTTCAACAACTGGGTACACTAGACCCTGATAAAGTTAATGTTTACAACAAACAGCTTAAAGAACTAGAAGACAGCATCAAAGAACAAAACCTAAAACTTATTGCTTTCCAAAAAGCCGAAGTGCAACTAAAGGGGCTTTTAGATATGATTCAAAAAAGAGATGAGTCTCAAAAAGTTCTAAACAACCTCATACAGCAACAGCCCCAATTTACCAAATTAGAAAAGAGAATTACAAGGTATGAGCAAGCGGTAGCAAGCTTTAAACACTTATTAAAATCTTTAAACGAATACAGAGCTAATGAGAAGACTCGCAGAAAACAAATATTGTCTGATGAGGCAAAGCTCAAACTCGATAATGAGAGTATTGATAAATTAGCTAAGATTGTTGAAGAATTAAAGTCTCAATACGAGAAGCGCGAGGACCTGAGGAGAAAGGCCGATGAGCTTAACACTATAATTAAGATAAAAGAGTTAGAGAAAGTAGTTAAGGGTGAGGCCAAAAGTGTAGAAGATGGCAATAAATACTGGGAAGAAACTAATGGTATTGTTGCTGGTTTAAAGAAAAACAGAGATGCATTAGAGAAGAATTTAAGTGAATTGCGTGCTAGTATGCCAGACTTCACTCTTCTCACTAATATTAAGGCTTGGTATACTGAGAAACACAGTTTAGAGAAGCAAATTAACGATATAAAAGAACAGCTAAAAATTTGTAGCGACAGGCAAAAAGAGCTTCTAACAAAAAAAGAGAGTATACTAAAAAACCCAATATTTAATGGTGCAACTAAATTGAGCTTCAATGAATGCACTCAATATTTGGAATCCGAAGCTACAAAATTAAATAAATTGCAGTCCCATTTAACAGAGCACGAGAGTCATGTATTGGTAAAGTCACGACTAGAAGCTTTTGCCGAGAACCTCGAGGATAATGCCCCCTGCCCTCTTTGCGGTTCACTGCATCACCCCGAGCTGTTTAAAAGTGAAGACCTAAAAACGTTTCAACTTGAAATAAAAAACAAGAGACTAGCATTAGATAAACAGCAACAAACTCTATCATCAGTTAGTAAGCAGTTGAGTGTTCTTGAAGTTAGCTATAACGAATTAAAATATAGAGCCGAAGAGCTTGAGAAGGAGAACAATAAATCAGCCACCAACTACAACAATCATTCTCAACAGTTTATATGGAATAAGTACAACACCTTTGAAGAGCTGAACAATGCTTTCGAAGAGATGAAACTAATTCAGAATAATATTAAAACAAGCGAAGATGAGTTGAAGCAAAAAGTGTCTTATCTAAATAATAACGAGAGTAAACTTGAGCGTGCAAGGCTCAGGTTGGAGGAACTAAATAAATCGCTTACAATACATAAAACTCAACTACACACCCTACATCAACAATTGCAAACAGTTAACCTACATGATTACACAGAATGCAAAGAAGAGAGTATAATTGAAGAGATAAATACTCTTTTGAAAGAATATGAACAAATAGAAAAGGAGTACAGCTATAATGTTACTCTGTTACAGCAGAAAAGTCAACAAAGAGACACATTAAATGGTCAACTGACAGCTAATATTGGTGAATTAAAAAAAGAGCTTTTAACTATAGAGGATCTCTACAGAAGCATAAATAACGAATTGTCCAAATCAGATTTCATTTCTATTGAAGAGGTAGAAACTATTTTATCCGATACTATTGATGTAAAAGTCGAGAAGCAAAGAATTGAGGAGTTCAAGAATAATCTATTGACTAGCAAAACTAATTTCGAGCATCATCAAAATGAAGTTGGTGATAGTAAATATGATAGCGAGACTCATATCCAGCTAAAAAAAGAGATTGTTGAAATCAAAGCTCAAGTTGATCAGATGAACGAAGATCGTGGGCAGATTAATGAAAAGTATAAGAGGTTGATAAAAAATATTGAAACCCAACTCACTCTACAAACGGAGCTAAAAGCACTAGAAACCAGATCCGATAACATTAAAACAATGAAGTCGCTATTCAAAGCAAGTGGTTTTGTTAATTACATCTCATCTGTTTACCTCCAAAACCTATGCAATGCCGCAAACAGCCGTTTCTTTCAGTTGACACGACAAAAGCTAAGCCTCGAAATATGCGAAGACAATAATTTCAGAGTTCGCGATTTCATGAATGGCGGTAAACAAAGGAACGTTAAAACCTTGTCTGGTGGCCAAACATTTCAAGCTTCTCTTTCGCTGGCACTTGCACTTGCCGATAATATACAAAAGATTACAGAATCTAATCAAAACTTTTTCTTCCTCGACGAAGGTTTTGGCTCTCTCGATAAAGAATCGCTTAGTGTAGTGTTCGATACTCTTAAATCACTTAGAAAAGAAAATAGAATTGTAGGCGTTATTTCTCACGTCGAAGAGATGCAACAGGAGATTGAGACTCACCTTTATATAGAAAACCAAGACGAAAAGGGCAGTATTATACATCCTAGCTGGTCAAACAATTATTAATAATAATTGTTGTTACTATATTCCAAGGAATAATCTATAAGGAATATAGAAATAAATGATACAAAAAATATTAATTGCTAACCGAGGCGAAATTGCCGTTCGGGTAATGCGAACATGCAAAGAGATGGGCATTCAAACGGTGGCCATCTATTCAGAGGTAGACAGAACATCAAGGCATGTTGCCTATGCAGACGAAGCCATAAATATTGGCTTGGCATCAGCAAAAGAGAGCTATCTAAATATAGATAAAATAATTGAGGCTGCTAAACAGTTTAATGTAGACGCAATACATCCAGGTTACGGATTTTTGAGTGAGAATGCCGATTTTGCACGTCGTTGCAAAGATGAAGGCATCATTTTTATTGGTCCCACTGCCGAGAGTATCGAAGCAATGGGCGATAAAATATCTGCACGCAAAAAGATGATAGAGGCAAAAGTACCCGTTGTACCAGGCACCTCCGAAGATTTAAAGCCCAGAGATCTATATCGTGTATGCAAAAAAATAGGACTCCCCGTTATAATTAAGGCCACCGCAGGTGGGGGTGGTAAGGGCATGCGACTAGTATATAAAGAGAAGCATCTTCAAGAGGCTTATGACGCGGCTAAGTCAGAAGCGATGGCATCTTTTGGCAACGACTCTGTATATATTGAAAAATATATCGAATCGCCTCACCACGTCGAAATGCAATTTCTTGGCGATACTCATGGTAATGTAATACATCTTTTTGATCGCGAGTGCTCTGTGCAGCGTCGTCATCAAAAGATTATCGAAGAAAGCCCATCTCCTTTTATCGACAATAAAACCCGTCTTGCCATGGGTGCAATAGCTGTTAAGGCTGCAAAGTCGATAAACTATGTAGGCGCAGGCACGGTAGAGTTTTTAGTTGATAATAACATGAACTTCTACTTTCTCGAAATGAATACCCGCCTGCAGGTAGAGCACCCCATTACAGAAGAAGTGCTGGGAGTTGATATAGTAAAAGAGCAAATAAATATTGCAAACGGTCGAAAGCTTAGCTATACTCAAAACCAACTTCATCAGCGCGGTCACGCAATTGAGTGTCGTATCTATGCCGAAGATACCGAAAACAACTTCGCGCCCTCACCTGGTGTAATTCATTCAATACAAACGCCAAAAGGCCTGGGAGTGCGCATCGATACTCACATATATACAGGTTATGAGATCTCTATCTATTACGACTCAATGATTAGTAAGCTCATTGTATGGGCAACCAACAGAGAGTATGCGCTTGAGCGAATGCGACGTGTACTTTATGAGTATAAAATTACTGGGGTAAAAACAAATATCGATTACCTGCGAAGGATAATGGATAACCGTGAGTTTGTACTGGGCAATTATACAACACATTTTATCGACGACAATACAAAAAAACTTCAAAAGGGTAACGAACTTGAAGATGAGATAGAGGATATGGCAATAATTGCTGCATATATCGATTATATTGTAAATAGTAATGAAGCAGCTACTGCAGTTTCAGACAATCGCCCTATAAGCAAGTGGCGCGCATTTGGTAAACAAAAAGGAGTTTTAAGAATATGAGAGCAAAACTAGATAGTAGGTTACGTGAGGTTGAAATGATCTCTAAAGACGGAAACAAGGTTGAGATAGCAGTAGATGGCAAAATATATGATATAGATGTGGTGATGTCCGAAAGTGGCTTCTGCTCAATAATATATGAAGGGCGCTCATATAATGCCGAGTCGGTACGACACTCTGAGGGTAGGTATACAATTACCACACATTTCAGAAATTTCGATATCGAGCTGTCTAACCCTCAAAAGAAATACCTAAGAGGTAGGCAATCTACAATTGATGATGTGCAGGAAACTATCACTTCGCCAATGCCTGGTAAAATTATAAAAGTTATGGTAGCCGAAAACCAGGAAGTAAAGCAGGGCGATCCATTAATTGTGGTTGAGGCCATGAAAATGCAAAGTACATACACTGCAGCACAAAATGCAATTGTTGAGAAAGTTCATATTGATGAAGGCGATTCGGTAACTCGCGATCAGCTACTCATCACTTTTAAAACCAACTAAATAGAGATACAATGTCATTAAAAGATATATTTCAGGAATTTATAGAAAAAGATAAAGCTGCCGAGCTTGGGGGTGGAGAAAAAGCTATAGAAAAGCAGAAGAATGCAGGCAAACAAACAGCAAGAGAAAGAATTGATATGCTGTTAGACGATAACTCATTTGCCGAGATTGATAAATTTGTTCTGCACGACTCGCACAACTACAATATGCAAAATAAACGAATGCCCGGCGACGGTGTTGTTGCGGGCTACGGCAAGATTGAAGGCCGGCTTGTTTATGTTTATGCATATGATTTTACAGTTTACGGAGGATCCCTTTCTCGCACAAATGCAAATAAAATTGTAAAGGTTCAGAAGCTTGCTCTTAAAAATGGCGCGCCAATAATCGCATTAAATGATTCTGGTGGAGCTCGTATACAAGAGGGTGTTATGGCATTGAGCGGATACTCCGAAATCTTTAATCAAAATGTAAAATCATCTGGGGTAATACCTCAGATTTCTGCAATACTTGGCCCGTGTGCAGGTGGAGCGTGTTACTCGCCTGCACTTACCGACTACATCTTTATGGTAAAGGACGAAAGTTATATGTTCGTTACTGGTCCCGATGTTGTAAAAGCAGTTACCCACGAAGAGCTCACCAAAGAAGAGTTGGGTGGAGCATCTGTACACTCTTCTAAAAGTGGTGTTGCTCATTTTGTGGGCAACGACGAGGAAGAGACTTTAATGATGATTAGAGAGCTTATCAGCTTCCTTCCATCTAATAACATGGAAGATCCTCCAATAACGACCACGCGCGACACAAGCACTCGCAAAACAACAGGTATAGAAGAGTTGATACCCGAAGATTCAAATATTCCTTACGACATCAAACAGCTTATCGAAGAGGTAGTAGACGAAAACTATTTCTTTGAAGTAATGACTCAGTTTGCACAAAATGTTGTTATAGGCTTTGCAAGAATGGCCGGGCAACCGGTGGGCATTGTTGCCAATCAGCCAGCATATCTTGCCGGAGTTTTAGATATTGATGCTTCAGATAAAGCGGCAAGATTTATTCGTTTCTGCGACTGTTTTGATATTCCACTTATCACATTTGTTGATGTCCCCGGATTTCTCCCAGGAAGAGATCAGGAGCACAATGGTATAATACGCCATGGAGCCAAAATAATGTATGCTTATGTTGAAGCTACAGTTCCAAAAATCACTCTCATTACACGCAAAGCATATGGTGGAGCCTATGTTGTGATGTCGTCTAAAGAGTCGGGAGCCGATCTTAACCTTGCCTACCCAAATGCTGAAATTGCAGTAATGGGTGCAGAAGGTGCCGTTAATATTCTCTACAGATCGTCAAATGAAGAAGAGCGCAAAGAAGCAATAAAAGAATACAGCAATCTGTTTACAAACCCCTACAGAGCAGCCGAGAAAGGATATATAGATGAGATTATCCTACCTGCCGACACCCGTCTTAAAATTATACAGGGACTTGAAATGACTGCAAATAAAACAGAAAGCAACCCTCCTAAAAAACATGGTAACTCTCCGTTATAATGAATTGGATACTATTAATAATTGGTGGTTTCTTTGAAGCTGTATTTGCATTTAGTCTATCTAAAATATCTGCCACGTCGGGTAAAGAGATGTATTTATGGGTACTGTCGTTCATTTTATCTGTATCTCTGAGCATGTTTATGCTTTATAAAGCAATTGATAATGGTGTCAATGTTAGTGTAGGCTATGCAGTTTGGGCCGGATTAGGAGCCACCTTTGCAGTGCTTGCAGGTATATTAATTTTAAAGGAACCAGTGTCTACACTCAAAATACTATTTCTTTGTACTTTAATTATCTCAATAGTAGGTTTAAATATTATCTCTCATAAATAGTGTTTATACTTAAAAGATTATAACTCATCAATAAAGTATATGATATAAATATGGTTTTGGTGAGGCTAAAAATAATTGTGTTAAATATATTTGGATATTAGACATAAAATACATTGCTATGTTTAACTAAGTACCGCTTACATTAACGATTTAAGGCTAATTGTTGGCAACTTGTTGATAACCTGTTCAAAGCTTGTTTATAAATACATACCAAAATATTTGCATGTTATTTTGATAAATAATTATATTTGCAATGAACAAAAACGAAAGAGTATCGTTTTATATATAAAGACGACAGAAAAAGGAGTTCTTTGAAATTTTGCAAAAGACATAAAGATTATCATTCTAGAGATGATTAAACTTGTTTAGTCAATCTCCGATGTTTATAATAACTAAAAGCTTATTTGTTTTTTTTCATACAAACTGAATGATATATCTTTGCATAATGTGATATTGTAACAGCACTTAGGAATACTTTCTAACGAAATTATTACTATTTACTGCAAATACTAAGAAGATTGAGAAAAGATTTATCTACTACACCATTTCATTCGTGAAATAATTGGTATATATCTCGAAGCTGAATACTATTAATATTTATATTTTATCGATTCTGCTTCACGATCCGGAAAAATTAGTATCTAACGATTCAACGTTATCGAACCGAACGATATATAAGACTTCTCAGGACAGCTTAGTCAACATAAAAAACTGGTTAAGACGTAATTTGAAGTATCCGCATTCTGAAGTATTAGCTCTTAGGAATTAATTAATGAACCTCAAAGTTTGTATTTAAACTCTTAAGTTCTTAAATCTTCATTAGAGATTTACACACAATTATCACTAGCATATGTTTATGCAAAACTATAAGAACTCCTACCCTATAAAAAAAAGCTGACTTAATAGTCGGCTTTTTTTATGCATCAACTCAAGGTATATATCAATTCAATGTAAGTATCATCTTATTGTCACTCGCCATCTTGCGCATATTTAAAATAGCATATCGCATTCTACCCAATGCAGTATTTATACTAACGCCGGTTATGTCTGCAATCTCTTGAAAACTTAAATCTTTATAGTACCTCATTTCAAGCACCTCACGTTGCTTGTCGGGCAAATAAAATACAAGCTTCTTAACGTCTTGCAATACTTGAGCTTTAACTAATTGCGACTCAAAAGTGTCTTCGCAAAGATTTACATTATTAAATAAATCAACATCATACGAGTCGTTCGATATCGTGTTCTCGAGTTTCCTTTGTCTAAAGAAATCTATCATCAAATTATGAGCAATACGCATAATCCATGCCTTAAACTTACCTGTTTCGGTATACTTTCCTTGCCTGATAGTTGTAATGGCTTTTATAAATGTATCTTGAAAGATATCGTCTGCCAAATCTGCATCTCTAACCGTATAATTAATATAGGAATAGATAGATTGCTTGTGCCTTTCGAGTAGTGTGTCAAATGCTGTATCATTGCCTTCAGAATACAAAACAACCAACTGCTCATCGGTCATCGTTGAGTAATTATCCATAGCTTTACTGCTTAAATCTTTATGTAAATTTAGTTGAGTAAAGAGGACTTATAGGCAATTATTTTTAGAGTTATTATTTATCACTAACAAAAGCAAAGAAAAACAAAAAGTGGGATAAATGCAAACAACTTAAAATAAAAATTTATCTTTGTTTAAATGATGGCATCCTAATTCTAATGAAATAAGAAGATTATGAAGAAGAATTTGAGGCATTTGTTAATAATAACTTTCTTGCTTATTGCATATCGAGGCTATGCGCAAGAAGCAACAGTTAGTTATCCAGATAGCATAAAACTTGATTTACCTAAACCTATTCTAATTGAAAATGAATTGAATAATTTTGACCAAATCAATCTAAAATTCCCACGATTAAACCCTGCAGAAAAACTTCAACCTCAATTTAGTCCTTTCCAGAGATTTAATCTCACTCCCACTAATTATACTAGAAATGGTATACTGCCCGATATACATTGGAATGGTGTTGCTTCTGATTTCATATTTTCTAAAAGTAGAACTGCTGTAGCTACAGCTATGCTTACAAGAAGATTGCTTTTGCACTCATCGGCAACCCTGGGAATAATTGAAACTCCTTTTTTTGGCAAAGCAAATTTTTATTCTATTAATGTAGGTGGAATCTATGCAGTTTCTCCTTTTCTAAATGTTGGTCTAAGGGGTGGTTACAACTCCAATTATGATATTATACCCTCCAGAAATGTTGCAGCAGATGCAAGCTATGTTATAAGTCCCAATTTGATGGTCGACGGATCAATATCTTATATGGAAACAGCAAATAATTACTTTAGTGTTAATCAAGCCGTAGTTACAACAGACTTGCACGGTCGATACCGCATTAATAACGACTGGTTCTTAAATGCTTATGGAGGCGCACCAATAAAACAATTTAATAATAATCCTAACCAGCCTATGTTGCCTATGATGAACACTCCATACTTTGGCGGCACGGTTGAACATTGGTTTAAACCAACTATGGGAGTTGAGGGGGGTATGATTTGGAGTAGAGATATGATGTCTGGGAAGATGAGGCCGCGACCAAAACTTGAGCTTAAATTTAGACCGGGGAGGTGATTATAAGCTAACTTTAAGACGAAGCATAATCGGAGATAGTCCGTACATCCTTCGGATCCTCCTCATAAATTTCAATGAGGATCAGGAGAATGTTGGGACAATCTGTATGCTTGTTTGGATTTTGTCATCGTTTTAATTAGACTAACTTTAATGATCAGATAAATGTTATATATGAATAGATAGTGTATTTATTTACAATTCAATAAACTGAAAACAATCATGAGACTCTGGTCAATACACCCAAAATATCTGGATACAAAGGGAATTGTTGCACTGTGGAGAGAGGCATTGCTTGCCAAACATGTTTTGGAGGGAAAAACAAAGGGCTACAAGAATCATCCGCAGCTTAATAGATTTAAAGATTCGGGCAGGGCTGTTGACTTTATAAACTTGTATTTATGCGGGGTGTGGCTGGAGGCTAATGAGCGGGGTTATAATTTCGACCGAAATAAAATTGATTGGGGTTTTACAAAAGATGGTTTAACTGTTTCTAATGGTAGTTTAACCGTTACAAACGGTCAGATGGAGTTTGAAAGAGCGCATCTACTACGCAAGCTGCAAGTGAGGGATGTTGAGAAATTTAGGATGGTTGAAAAAACAATTAGCTTAGAGGCGCATCCTTTGTTTAAGGTAGAGGAGGGTGAAATAGAAGATTGGGAAATAATCTAAAACTTAATCATAACTCCAATTGCGGGTAGCACCGTGCCGTTATATGTTTGAATTTGACGTAGTAGCTGCTTTTGGGGACTGTATGGGTCGTCCATAACCATTCCGCTTGCATCTTTGTTGGTGTATATGGGGGTGCTTTCCGACTGGAAGTTGTATGCATTCTGAACATCTAAGTAGAAGTTGAGCATCATCTTCTCGAAATAAAACTCTTTGTCTAACCTCAAATCTAGCTGGTGCGAGTCTTTTAGTCTGAGTGAATTGTAGTTGTCATAATTGATATAGGGTCTGTTGTTTACCAGCCATGCATCTTTATTTGTTGATAGCTCCATATCTATTGGTGAGTATGGTGCGCCACCAACGTAACGCCAACGCATTGATATATACCAGTTTTTGGGCAGGTTGTAACTTCCAAGTAGGTTTAACATATGGCGGGTATCCCAATTTGACGATCTGTAAACACCGTCGGCACCTGTGAATTCGCTTTTAAATAGTGTGTAAGTTAGTGTGCTATTGAAGTTTTTATAGTCTATTATCTTACCCGAGAACTCGATACCATAAGCCCTGC
>JAAZCL010000230.1 GCA_012513315.1 Bacteroidales bacterium
AGACAATACTGTTATTGATTTGGTGAGTTGATAAGATAGTTGGGAAAATAATAGTGAGTTGATTAGATTGATGGCAAATTTTCTTCGTAACATTGAACTGCTTACTATTCTAAATATTTATCAAATCGGGATTTTTAATACTTGAAAAAACAATGCCTTTATTGTATAATATAAACACCTGATGGGGGTGTAATTATGCACGGAGGATATAGAGAGGGATCTGGCAGGAAAAATGATAAAGATAAAAAACAACCTGTAACAATATATTTAAATAGTAATGATAGAGAACTTATAGAAAATTTACCGCTGCCCGATTGTAATAGTTTCTCGCAAAAGTGCAGAAGATTACTTGAAATGGGGATAGAAAAATTGGAATCAGAACTTAAAACAGACACAAATGAAGTAACATTTATCGATTTATTCAGTGGTTTAGGCGGAATTCGCATAGGATTTGAACAGGCACTTAAAGAATTAGGGCTAAAAGGTAAATGTGTTTTTTCGAGTGATATCAAACCTGCGGCAATAAAAGCATACGAATTTAACTTCGGTGAGAATCCTGAATGTGATATAACAAAAATTAATCCATCTAACTTGCCAAATTTTGACTTCTTATTAGCAGGCTTTCCTTGTCAAGCTTTTTCGCAAGCGGGTCTAGGGTTAGGTTTTCAAGATACAAGAGGAACACTTTTTTTTGATATTGCTAAAATTTTGTTATCAAAAAAACCCACTGGATTTGTTTTAGAAAATGTTGAGGGACTTGTTAACCATGATAAAGGAAGAACATATAAGATAATACGTACTACTCTAGAAGATATGGGCTATAATATCCAAGCTCAAGTATTAAATGGCAAGGATTTTGGACTCGCACAATCTAGAAATAGAATTTATATTATCGGACTAAAAGGGCATAAGGTAAAAGAATTGTCTGGATTCAGTAAGAAAACATCGGTATTAAGGGATGTTATAGACAAATCAACACCGCCAATAGATACAAAATTTACCAGAAAGCTATTATCTCACTACAAAATAGATGAGGTATATGGAAAAGCAATAAAAGACAAACGTGGTGGCAATAACAATATTCATAGTTGGGATATTGGTTTAAAAGGCGATGTTTCTAGTGATCAAAAAGAGCTTCTAGAATTGTTATTAAAACAGAGGCGGAATAAGAAATGGGCAGATGAGATTGGAATAAAGTGGATGGATGGGATGCCATTAACGGCAGACATGATTTTTTCATTCTATCCTCACCCTAAGTTACAATCGTTGCTAGATGACTTAGTTATGAAGGGATACCTCACCTATGAACACCCAAAACAATTAATTAACAATAGACGAGTGCCTGATGCCACATTAGACAAAGGGTATAATATTGTTACGGGCAAGCTATCCTTTGAATTCACTAAAATACTTTGTCCAGATAGTGTTACACCAACAATCGTTGCAACTGATGTTCACAAAATGGCAGTTCCAGTTAATGGTGGAATACGTTCTTTAACGATTAATGAGGGATTAAAATTATTTGGTTTCCCAAGTAATTATAAGCTTAATTTTTTGAAAGAAAGTGAAGCTTTTGATTTGTTAGGAAATACAGTTTGTGTTCCCGTAATAAAGGCAGTATCTGAGAAATTGATAGAATCATACCTTGAATCTATCAAAAATATTGAAAAAAAAGAAGCGGCACTCAAATAAGAGTGGCACTTCTTTTTTTAATAAGAAAGTACTCTATCGAGCCATTCATCTGGACTAAACGGTATAACAGCATTCGGGAAAAGCTCAAAAGTGTTTTTAACAGCGTATATAAATTCAGTTCTGTCAGCAAAACTTCTACTTGCATTACGGGAGAAGTTAAATGGACGCATAGCGTATGGTTGACCACGCTTTACTTGCAGACCAATTGGATAATTTCTTGAAGGAGATGTAATTTGCCATATGTGTTTCAGGTATACTTTTTCAACGACAAATCCTTGTGAGAATCCATCATCCATAGGTCTATATCCTAAGATGAAATAGGAAGCATCTAATTTACCTGGGCTTTCGTAAGTTGTAGCTAAAAAACTTGAGAAGTTTGCTATATCAAAAGCTGGTGAATTGTTATAATTCCACGCTTTAACCTCTACATCATAGCTAACATTTTCAAAATTAGCTACAAAATCTGGAAATGACTGAGTGTTATCACCTGGTTTAATATCAACACCTAAATGTTCAAACCAATTAGGTAACCATTCCTGCAGGCAATTACCTATAACATCATTTCCTGAATACACATGGCTTCTATTTGCAAAATTAATTGTTATAGTTCCGTGTTGCCCTTCGAGCCTATCTTGAGTTATTTGAAATAGTTCTTCAATATTAGTAATCATCGTAAATTCCTCCATACACTTATATTATTCTTTTATCGTCTCCATTATATCTTCAAGCCTACAATCAAGCACTTCACATATTTTAAGTAGAATATCTGTAGTGATATTCTCACCTTTACCAAGCTTTGCTATAGATGCAGAGCTTATACCGGTGGCATTTTTCAAATCTTGTTTATTCATATTTTTATCAATTAGCATTTTCCAGAGTTTGTTGTAGCTAATTCTGAGC
>JAAZCL010000231.1 GCA_012513315.1 Bacteroidales bacterium
CAAGTGCATCACAATGGGGGATTTTTTCAATGTTTGGTAGACTATCATATAATTATGAGAGTAAGTATCTGTTTACTTTTAATATAAGAGAAGATGGATCTACTAAACTACATCCCGACCACAGGTGGGGCACATTCCCTTCTATGTCTGCGGCATGGCGTTTATCTTCAGAAGATTTTATGCAGGATATTAACTGGATAGGCGACCTAAAAGTAAGAGGTGGCTGGGGACAAACAGGTAACCAATCTGGTATTGGTGATTTTGCTTATTTACAAAGGTATAACATAACCAGACAGGCATGGTTTGAAACTGGTAAAGAAGATTCGTTGCCACTGATTACACAAGCCAATTTAAGAACATCTGATCTTACTTGGGAAACTACAAATCAGTATAACATTGGTGTGGATGCAACTCTTTTTAGCAACAGATTAACGCTTGCAATGGATTGGTACTACAAACGTACCAAAGATATGCTAATGTATGTTTCACTTCCTTCGGGAGCTGCAGCGGCTACTGAGATTGTAAGGAATGAAGGTGAAATGATAAACAGGGGATTTGAGTTCACTGCTGATTCAAGAAATATAACCGGGGACTTTAACTGGGATACTAATTTCAATATTTCTTTTAACAAGAATAGACTTGAAAGTTTAGAGCTTCAGCAAATATATTATGCGGCTGAAACCACTCAGGCATTTCATCAGACACGGGTTGTACGTAACGAACCTGGTCGCCCACTTGGAGGATTTTATGGATATATAAGTGATGGGGTAGACACTGAAACAGGTGAATTGATGTATAGAGATATAAATGAAGATGGCAAAATAACAGCTTCTGATAAAACATATATTGGTGATCCAAATCCTTTATTTACATATGGTCTAACAAACACTTTCTCATATAAGGGATTCAATTTAAATATCTTCATACAAGGTTCTGTTGGTAATGATGTTTTCAATGCATCGAAGGGTGATACGCAAGGTATGTACGACCTCAAGAACCAATCTGTTGAAGTACTTAAGCGTTGGAGAACACCTGGTATGGTTACCGACATTCCTAAAGCTGGTTTTAACCTTCAACCATCAAGTTACTTTGTTGAGGATGGAAGCTATCTTAGAGTAAAGGATATTTCGCTTTCTTATGATTTAGCAAGTAATGTGCTATCTCGTGCGGGAATCTCTCGTTTGCAACCTTTTGTAACAGTGAGCAATCTTCTAACTATTACTAAATATAGCGGCATGGACCCCGAAGTTAATCAGTGGGGCAATAGTGGTGCAGTTCAGGGAATAGACTGGGGTACATACCCTCATAGTAAAACGGTTGTATTTGGAGTAAATGTTGAATTTTAAACTTCTAGAAAGTAATGAAAACAAAATATATAATATTAATTGCAATAGCTATATCACTGGCTTCATGTTCGCTCGATTATGAGCCACTTGACACCTATTCTGATTTAACAGAAGGGGTGAGCGAAGATAGCATTCAGGTTGTATTTAAAGATAAAGCTGCTGTTTTATCTCACAGACAAACTTTAATGAACTTGTACAAAAACGGTCAGGAGCATTGGTATCTGGACTTACTGCTGCTTTCTGAATCTCACTCTGATAATGCCTATGCGGGTGCTCCCAATGCTGAGACTACTCCTTTTGAAGTGAATTCAATTGAAGGTTCTAATACAAATCTGAGACGCGATTGGAATAGCCATATGGGCAATATTGCTCAGGCCAACCGACTTATTAATAATATAGATCAGGTTAATGATGCTTCGTTAAATGCTGCTGAGAAATCACAATATAAAGCGGAAGCCAAGATTTTGAGGGCAATGATATATTTTGATATGGTAAGGATTTGGGGCAATGTGCCACTTGTAACTACTTCGGCTGGCGATATTACATCTGAAACAATAAAAGACGTTTATCCTGCATACTTCCCTCCTCAGGCTGATCCATTGACTATTTATCAACAAATTGAGGAAGATTTATTAGAGGGTTTACAAAATGCTCCTAATAATAATCCGAGCGACAAGACTCAATTCTCAAAATCGGTAGCTCGCGCTCTGTTAGCAAAAGTATATGCTGAGAAGCCTTTGAGAGATTACGATAAAGTTATTAAGTACGCAGATGAACTTGCTACCGAGGGGTTTTCACTTGTTGATGATTACAGTAGTCTGTTTGATGTAATATTAATTGATCCAAACTCTCCTCCTTCTCAAGAGAACAGGGCTATTGACGCAAAACTTCGAAACTCACGTGAGAGTATATTTGAAGCTCAATATTTTCCGGGTAATACTAATTGGGTTACATGGATGTTTGGAAGACCGCTTGACGACTGGAACTTTTACTTCACTTTTCTTAAATGGATTACTCCATCGCGTGATCTTATTAAAGCATATAATAGTGAGCCTGGTGATATGAGATATGAACAGGGAGTTGTGTTTTATCAAACTGATTGGAGTGTGTATTATCCTGCTAGCAACTACGCGTTTATGTATAAAACCCGCAGTGCTTATAATAGCATTATAAAGCTGCGCTATGCCGATATTCTTCTGTTAAAAGCCGAAGCTCTTATTAGTAAAGGAGATTATAGTGCAGCAGCTCAAATTATTAATCAAACACGCCGTAGGGCAGGATTAGCAGATCTTCCTGCATCAGCAACTTCTACTAAAGACGCTATTGAAAAAGCATACTTGAAAGAGAGGCGACTAGAGCTCGCTCTGGAAGGCCATCGTTGGTTCGATCTTGTACGCCTGGATAAGGTTGAAGAGGTGATGAATGCAGTTTATGCAAAGGATGAGGGTCGACCTGCACAGGTTTATCCATATACAAGCCTTTCATACATTCTGCCAATTCCACAAGATGTGATTGATCAGAATCCCAACCTTGTACAGAATCCCGGATATTAATGGTGTAATCAATTAAATCAAAATGATATTCGATATGAAAACAATATATAGAATTTTAATTACAGCTGTAGTAATGACACTGGTCTTTGCTTCGTGCGACGATTCTTATGGTCCACGCAAAGAATCAGTGCCACAATTCATTTCGGCTTCTGCAACACCTGGGACATTTAATTTTGGTGATACTATTACTTTATCGGTAAATATAATTGATCCCGCAACTAATCTTTCTACCCTATTTTATGAGGTAACAGATAATGGTAAAGTAATTACTACGGGTAGTGTACCTCTAAATGGAGATAGCGCTGAATTAGATTTTCCAATTTATATGCCACTTATAAAAGATCAATCTGATAATGCCCCTATACGAATAAATCTTATAGCACAAAACGTGCTTAAAGGTGTGTCTCATCATGTGGTAGAAGGGATTACGGGTAAACGTCCGGAATATGAAAGGTTGTATCTGGTTACAGATAACGGAACGGTTGTACCTCTTGAGTCATCAGATGCCGACAAGAATAGGTTTGAAGCCACAGAGCTTACACTAGACCCAACATTTAGATATAAGATAGCACATAAGCTGCATAGCGATAATAGTATCGATTACAGCGGTCATGTATATGGTAATGTTGGGGGCAGAATTGGGATGATTGGCGAAAATGGTGAATCGGCTTTTGCATACATGCCAGATGTAGAGTATACAAAAACATTTACTTTTTACAACGTACCGCTATTTACTACGATGGTGGGTGAC
>JAAZCL010000232.1 GCA_012513315.1 Bacteroidales bacterium
AATTATAACATTGTTGGCGAAGCATGGTTAAATAACTCTATTGGTACAGCTTTCTGGCAAAGGAACAATCCCAGTAATCCAAATAACACTAAATTAAAATCTGTAATGGACTTTAAATTTATGGGACTTTCACACTCTGCATTCTTCGAGGAAACTGGAGAATGGGGAGGTGGACTACATGGAATATTTGATCATATGACTTACGATTTTATTTATCCTGATATCTATAATGTTTTAAGATTCCTGGATAACCATGATACTGACAGGCTTCTTAAAGAATACCCTACCGAGCTATCGGGATGGAAGCAAGCAATCACTTTTCTGCTAACTATGCCAGGTACACCACAGATCTATTATGGAACAGAACTATTGATGAATGGTACAAAAGGAAGAAGTGATGGAGATATCCGTCTCGATGTTCCGGGAGGATGGTCAGGAGATAAGGTGAATCAATTCACAAGAGAAGGGCGTGATGATTTACAAAACGAAGCTTTCGACTTCCTAAGCAAACTACTTCATTGGCGCAAAGGCAACGATATAATTGCTTATGGCGATATGAAACATTATGTTCTTCAAAAAGGTGTATATGTTTATGAACGCTATATTGATGATGAAAGCGTTCTAGTATTTATGAACGGAACTTCTAATGAAGTTGAAATAAACCTAGATAGATATACAGAGTCAATAATGGGCAAGAGTGAGTGGACCGACTTCCTATCGGGTGATAACATTTCTTTGGGTCAGACATTAAAACTGTCTCCAAAGGAGATTCTTATACTGGAGTAATTATTTTTATTTGCCTACTTATAATTACTATAGGCGTTATATTACTGAAATTAAAATGAGCAGCAGTAGCATTACTGTGTATTAAAAAACTATACAAAAAACCAATTATGAAAACTAATTATAATAAGACTGTAAAATCAGTTGGTACACAATTTATACTGCTGCTCATTTCTTTATTTATCTTTTCTTGTGGCGATGACCCTGTTGTACCACCCACCAAGCCAGATCCCAAGCCTGAAGAACCCAAACCAGAAGAACCGGCTCCATTGGCAAATTGGTTTTCATGGGATCCTGCAACACCTGATGCAGACAAGGAACTGACAATCTATTTTAAAGCACCTTCAAACTCGGGATTATATAATTACAAGGGAGATGTATATGTTCACATTGGTGTAATTTCAGAAGGCCAATGGCAACACGTGCCAGCTGACTGGGATGAAAATATTGCTAAAAGCAAGATGTCACCTGTTGAAGGTGAAAGCAATGCATGGAGCATAAAACTAACCCCTTCAATCAGAGAATGGTTTTATTCAGATGGTACACCGATTAATGAAATTGGAATAATTGCAAGAAGTGCCGATGGTACTAAAAAAGGCAATAAGGATGATGCCGATTACTTTATCGAAAACATAACCGATAGTAAATACAAACCATTTCAACCGGGGGCTATAAAAACAGGCTCACTGCCAGCGGGTCTTAAACATGGAATAAACATAGTAGACAATTCTACAGTTACGTTTGTCTTGTTCGATAAAGATAAAAATGGAGCAAGAAAAGACTTTGCACATGTTGTTGGCGATTTCAACGACTGGACACTGAGCAACGATGACCAATCGCAAATGTACCGCGATGATGCAGCAGGTGTTTGGTGGATTACTATTACCGGTCTGGATCCAACTAAAGAATATGCATTCCAATACTACATGGGAAAAACAGGAGAAAGTTCATTTAGGGTTGCCGACCCATATTCTCGTAAGATTTTAGATCCTTCTAATGATCATTATATACCCGAATCTACATATCCTGCAAGTGGAAGAACATACCCCGATGGTGCAATAGGTATTGTGTCTGTATTCAAAACAGTAGAAGAATCATATAACTGGAAGGTTACCAACTTTGAAATACCATCAAGAGACAACTTAGTAATCTATGAAATGTTACTAAGAGATTTCACCGATGCAGGAGATCTTAAAGGCGCAATGGATAAACTCGATTATCTTGAGTCACTTGGAGTAAATGCTATCGAATTAATGCCAGTGCAAGAGTTTGATGGCAATGATAGCTGGGGTTATAATCCTGCATTTTTCTTTGCAATGGATAAAGCTTATGGAACCGACAAAATGTATAAAGAGTTTATAGATGAGTGTCACAAAAGAGGCATGGC
>JAAZCL010000233.1 GCA_012513315.1 Bacteroidales bacterium
AAATGGTTCAGGTTTACCATTCTCATCCTTTTCTCCAAATACCTGCAGAGTCTTGTATTTCGGCGTAGCTGTAAATGCAAAGAATGATATGTTATTCTGTTTACCTCTCGAAATAGCTGATTTCTCAATTTGCTCCCTGATATAATCTTCTTCTGTGTAATCATCTTCCAGATCATCTGCTACTGCTTCATCCAATGATTTGGATGACAACACCTCTTTAAGCTTTTTACTTGCTTCACCACCCTGTGAGCTATGAGCCTCATCAATAATTACCGCATACTTACGCTCCGGCAGATCTTTTACTTTATCAATAACATACGGGAATTTCTGCAGTGTAGTAATAATAATATTTGTTCCATAGGTAAGTGCTATAGCCAGTTGTTCACTATCTCTGTCTATCTTTTGCACAACACCTGTTTTATGTTCGAACTGATAGATAGTATCCTGTAGTTGTTTGTCGAGTACTCTTCGATCTGTAATAACAATAACAGAATCAAATACTCTTTCATCAAGTGAGTTGTGCAAGCTGGACAGCCTGTATGACAGCCATGCGATTGTGTTACTCTTTCCGGAGCCTGCAGAGTGCTGAACAAGATAGTTCTTGCCACAACCTTTATCTAAAACATCTTCGGTTATCTCCCTTACAGCATCCAATTGGTGATACCTTGGAAATATCAGTTTCTCTTTAATATAAGTACTATCACCTGTGGTATATTCTTCCCTTTCAAGATGTGCAAAACTCTGTATAATCTCCAACCAGCTATCTTTCTGCAGGATCTCCTCCCACAAATAAGCAGTCTTATAACCATCGGGATTTAGTGGATTTCCCTTTCCATGGTTATATCCTTTATTAAACGGTAACCAGAATGTTTTACTGCCATCAAGCTTGGTTGTCATATAAACCTCATCCTGATCAACAGCAAAATGCACAAGAGTACGTTTTTTGAATGCAAACAGCAGTTCTCTGTTATCTCTTGTAGTGCCATATTGCTTTAGAGCATTACCGACATCCTGTCCGGTAAACTGATTTTTAAGCTCAAGAGTTGCTAAAGGTATCCCGTTAAGAGATAGAAGCACATCGACTGAATTGGTGTTTTTAGTGCTATAATAGACCTGCCTGTAGACCTTTAAGCTATTCTGATTATATAGCTCCGTAGCTTCAGGATTAAGCGTTGAAGCAGGCTTATAATAAGCCATCTGAAACCTAACACCATTATCCACAAAACCGTTACGAAGAACATCAAGGCTTCCACGCAGATCCAGTTCTCGATACAGCCTTTGTGTTATTCTTTCATTTACATTGTCACCATGAATGGAAGACACCTTTTCCCATCGTTTTGGCTGTGTCTCCTGCAAGAATTTCAATACCTCATATTTAAACAGTCCAAGCTCATGGCTATAATCCTGAGCATTGCCCTGAGTGTATCCTCCTTTTTCTACGAGCGACTGCACCAATGCAGTTTCAAATGTGTTTTCGGTTGTGATGCTCATAGTTTCTTTTTTCTAAATATTTCTATACGCTCCTTTGAAAAAGTTCTATTTAGTGAGTATAGTTCTCCAAAATCCTCAGTCACTTGATAATAACGATATATCCGATTAAATTCTAAAGTATATCTGTTTATTATGTGATCAATACTAAACACTAGTTCTACATCATCTTGAGAATAAATTGCCCTT
>JAAZCL010000234.1 GCA_012513315.1 Bacteroidales bacterium
GCTATTAACGCAGTAACCGATTCACCGTAAACGTACGAGCTACCCATGTCAAGTGTAAACAGGTCTAAAAGCCAACTTAAATATTGTTGATACAGCGGCCTGTCAAGTCCCATGGCAGCATGCAGCTCTTGAATGGCTTCAGGAGTGGCATCTGTTCCCAATATTAGCTGTGCCGGGTTACCGGGTATTATCATTAATACAAAAAACGTAATAACAGAAACTACAAATAAAACAACTATTGAACTTTTAAGTCTATCTAAAATGTAACTTAACATAAGACACCTCAGAAGGTAAATTTAGCTATTCAGTAAAATACACATCCTTAAAATCATAAAAGTCTATTGGGAATATTTCCATTCCTTCAACATTTTTCTGAAGCACCAACATTGTGTGAGGAGTTTGCAGATAAATTGCAGGAAGCTTATTTGCTAAAATTACCTGTATATCTTTGTAAATTTCTTTTCTTTTATTTTCATCTAATTCTTGAAGAGCATTTTCTAATAACTCGTCAACCTCTCCGGTAGTTAAGCTGATATAATCATTACTGTCTGATTTATATCTTGAAAGAAATGCATATGAATCAAGTCTTCCCGTATGCCCGACAACAGTGGAATCAAATTTCTTGTCTCCATATACTTCACTTAACCATGTTCCCCATTCAACAAGCTGAATATTCACATCTATGCCTATTCTGCCCAATTGGTCGGCAATTACCTGCCCTGCATCAACATGAAGCTGATAATTTTTAGGCAGAGACATGTCAATTTCAAATCCGTTTTCATATCCTGCTTCCTTCAAAAGCTCCTTTGCCTTTTCAGGATTATATTCTATTATATTATTTGCATCATAATAATCCGGTGATGTAGGAGGCAAATGTGAGCCAATTTTAGCACCATATCCAAACATAGATGCTTCAATAACCTCATCTTTATTAATAGCCATTGCCATTGCCTGTCTTACTTTTTCATTAGAAAGATATTCATTTTTCGTATTAAGAGACATTATTTGTACAGCATTCATAGGCTCTGAGATTACTTTATAATCTTCATTCCCTTCAACCATTGTTACCTGATCCCCTGTTAAAGGAATAATATCAAGGTCACCAACTTGGAAACCAGCCATCATGCTTGTAGCATCAGGTATTAAAACCATCTTAACAGTTTGTAATTTTATATCATCACCGTAATAATTATCATTTTTTTGTAAAATCAAATGTTGCTGTGGAACCCATTCCTGTAAAGTGAATGCTCCTGTTCCAACAGGTTTTGTTTTTAAATTTGCAACATCTTCTTCAGGTACAACAGCCGCCCAGGGATAAACAAAACTTTTTATTAGCTCTACATCCAATTCAGCAGTTGTAAATTTTATATTATTGTTATCCAAAACTTCAATTTCGACTATGTTTTCATAGTCTCTTGCTCTTGGACTTTCAGCATCCTTCAGTCTATTAAAGGAATACTCAACATCTTTAGCTGTCATCTGTCTTCCATTATGAAAATAAACATCATCTCTTAATGTAAATGTAATTTCCATTCCGTCATCAGAAATAACCCATTCCTTAGCAAGTCTGGGCTCAGTTCCCCATTGGGGCGTAACACCTACAAGGGTGTCATATATATTGTTTGTTACAGTAAATGTGGAAGCTGCAGCAGTTCTATGGGGGTCAAGACCTTCTGGCTCTGTTGTGTAGCCCATGGTTAAATCAGTCTTAACATCTGTTGCATCTGGTATATTTTCTTGATTTGCACATGCTGAAACCAGCATCACAATTAATAGCATTACAAAAATTTTCTTGTAGTTTCTCATTTCTTTCATCCTTTCAGTTAATAAAATTTTGTAAAAATATCTTTTACTGAAAACCATAATAATAATAC
>JAAZCL010000235.1 GCA_012513315.1 Bacteroidales bacterium
CAAAAGTCCTAAACAATCGAAATGGCAAACCAATTTATCAATGTCAAACGTATCTTCAAGTTCTTCTGAAACTCACACTGGCTTCGGCACCTTTGCTCACCACGAAACTGTAGAAGATCAGTATGCATTTATGTCTCAATATACAAGAGCAGAAACATACACCGAAATTGACCACAATTTGCCCATTATGGTGGGGCTTACTTTAAGATATAACTTAAACCAAAGATTGGGTGTTTCTAGTGGATTAACTTATTCTTTGCTCACATCCAAGCTCCGTTCTGAAAGTGTTAATTATTTCTATGATGATCGCCAAACACTTCATTATTTGGGTGTACCGTTAAACATCAACTATGAGCTATGGCAAAACAACAATTTCTCTACTTATATCTCTGCTGGAGGGTTGGTCGAGAAAAATATAGCTGGTAAATTATCTTCAGATTATTATATCGATAACAAATTACAATCGAGCACAGACGAAAAAATAACTTCAAAGCAATTGCAATGGTCTATCAACTCAGCTGTAGGCCTAGAGTATCGCCTCTCTGACAACTTCGGAATATATGCAGAGCCAGGTGTTGCATATTATTTTAAGAACAACAGCGAAATCGAAACAATTTATAAAGAACGACCAATTAATTTCAACCTAAGTCTTGGTTTAAGAATTAATTTTAACAATTAACACTGATTATTCTTATTTGTCTTATTAAGATTTATTGTCACAAAATTAACAATCTCTCATGCAAGATTTCATGCAATTCTTATTTAATAGATATAATCACAAGAGGTATTACAAAGTGTGATACTCATTAATTAATTCTAATTTTAAATAAGTATGAAAAAATCTACAAAATTCATGAGTTTATTATGCCTATCATTGGCTTTGGTTGCATTTACATTTACATCGTGCGATGATGATGAAAAGGCGGAAGTAGCACTTAAGTTCGACAAAGCAACCGTGGAGGTAGCTGTTGGTGAAACATCAACTGTCACAGTAAACAACGGTACTTCACCTTTTACAGCAGTTTCCGCAGCCACAGATTTAGCAACCGTAGCCGTTGATAATAATAAAATCACTATCAAGGGAGTTAAAGTAGGTACAACTACCATTACGGTTACCGATAAAGATAAAAATACCGGAAAGATTAATGTAAAAGTAATAGCTGCCGAAGAAGAGGAAGAAGCATAGTTTTATGTAACTTTTAAAAAACATTTCTATTGAAAACAGGCTGTACAAATTAGTACAGCCTGTTTTGTATAGTTGATTTTCTCTTTTGGCGAAATTCTATATTTCAAACAAGCATTACTCAGCAACCTTTTTCAAAAGTAACTCTAATCTGTTCTTTGAGAGAAATAATAGTAATATTAGAATATCGACTTATAAAACTGCAATTCGCTTCTCAGCTTATCAACCTCCGATTGTAGAGATTTAACCCTCTCAATCATATTTCGTAGAGCGTCAATGCCCTCCACATTTATATTCATTTCATAATACCAACGGATAAATTGCTCTAGGTCAGACAAATCATCATACTCTATAAATCTTTCCTGCTCACTAACCACCACATGAATTAACCCAACTTCGTGCAGCGACTCAATAAACGACTCGTCCACCTCATATATTCTCAGGCATTCGCTATATAATAATCTTTTTGCATTCATCATTTTCTAATATTAGATAATTGAGTGAATAAATCCTTCTCGCTATCCGAAAGATTATCGGGCAACACCACTTTAAGAGTAATATACAAGTCGCCAAACACACCATCTTTCTTATAAACAGGAAATCCCTTACCCTTCAGTCTAAGCTTAGAGCCCGGTTGCGTACCCGGTTTAATATTCATCTTCACCTGTCCATCAAGCGTGTTAATCATAACCTCACCACCAAGCACTGCAGTATAAAGATCAACCTCAACCTCGGTATATAAATCGTCACCCAGACGTTTAAAATCTTTATCCTCCTCAATAACAAAAGTTATATACAAATCGCCACTGGGGCCATCTCCCTGACCTGGCTGACCATAACCAGTCAATTTAATCTTCTGCCCATTTGCCACACCCGCAGGAATTGTAATACGCACATTCTTACCATTAATGGCCAAAGTTTGCTGATGAGTATCAAGAGCCTGCCTTAGAGTTAACCGTAGCTCTGCCTGATAATCTGCACCTTTATATCTTTTTCTTCTTGCCGAGCCACCCGATCTCTGACTAAAGCCACCACCAAACATAGAGTGGAAAAAGTCTGAGAAATCATCATCCGAAAAATCTCCTTGCGTGTAAAAAGTCTGACCACCAGCACCGGCACTTCCAGTTCCACCCCATTGCTGTTGACCCCACTGCTGTTCATACTGTTGCTGCGCTTTCTCATACTCCTCGCCTTGCTTCCAGTTCTTGCCATACTTATCATACTTAGCCCTCTTCTCCGGATCGCTCAAAACTTCATTAGCCTCATTCAGCTCCTGAAACTTTCTATGAGACTCTTTATCATTAGGATTCAAATCGGGATGCAACTTCCTGGCCAGCTTTCTGTAGGCCTTTTTGATATCATCGGCCGATGCATTTTTGCCAACCCCCAGAATTTTATAATAATCTATATATGCCATAAGAATTTAAAGATAACACTATTTTGCACTAGTCTTAGATGAATACCTCACCATTTTAAAAATACCATTAAGTTCGTTTTCAGTCAGATGGCGCCACTTCCCCAGTGGTACATCCAAATTGATATTCATTAAGCGAAAACGCTCAAGTTCAACCACCTCGTTGCCAAGATACTCGCACATGCGCCTTATTTGTCTGTTCAACCCCTGCGTAAGAACAATCTTAAATCTAAACCTATCAACCCTTTCAACCTTACATTTCTTAGTCATCGTTCCAAGAATAGGCACCCCGCTAGACATCTTCTGAATAAATACATTATTAATCGGATGCTTCACCTTCACAAGATACTCCTTCTCATGATTATTGCCCGCTCTAAGTATCTTATTTACAATATCTCCATCGCTAGTCAATAAAATCAATCCAGAACTATCCTTATCTAGCCTACCTATAGGAAAAATACGCTCGGGGTACTTAATAAAATCAATAATATTATTCTTCTCCCTTTCTGTATCAGTGGTACACACAATGCCACGAGGCTTATTTAAAACAATATAAACATGCTTCTTTTGTTTCCCCTCAAGCTTTCCTTTTGCAGTAATAAGCATCCCATTAAGCTTAACCTCATCGTTATACGAGACCTTGCTGCCCATCTGTGCCACAACACCGTTTATAGTTACACGTCGCTGCTCAACCAACTTATCGGCCTCTCTGCGCGAACAGTAGCCCACCTCACTAAAATACTTATTTATACGAATCAAATTCTTATCTTTCATCTCTTACTAGTGCATCATTAAATATACTTGCAAAGATAATTGATAAACTTATACCTTCCTTTGAATCAAAACAAATATCACAAATTTACATGACTCATATTAGGATACCTATCGCCTGTTGTAGTTCCCAAAGAAATAATTTTATCCAATCTATCAAAATTATGATTTATAACAAGTAATCTTAGTAACACCATAAGGCATAATAAGCGAATCTTTTTCTATCATTTCACCAACTTCATATTTATAATGATGCTTAGAAATAGTAACAAATACCATGTAACCACCTGGCGCAAGCTGATTATAACAATTCTCAATTAATTTAACTCTGTCCTTAGCATTTAACAAATGTAGCAAAGAATAGCAATATATACCGTCATATAAGACTTCTTCAAACGGCATATCAATTACAGAGCCTTGATATATTTTTACACTATCTTTGAAATGTTTCCGGGCCAGTTCAATTGCCGAAGCAGAAATTTCAATACCCGTAACATCAAAGCCACTATCTATAAATAGCTTTGCATTTCTACCGTATCCAAAACCAGGAATCAATATTTTATTAAACCCTTTCTCATTAAAAAGGCTTAATGTATTAATTGCAGATAGGGTGGGCTCCCAACCCCACATTTCTTTGTTTATTCTAAAACTTTTTTCCCAAAACTCTTCCATAATAAGTAAATCAAATATTTTGTCTTTGGAGTTTAATAGAATAAAGATATTATTTCTTCCCTACATTCTCCCGACCTCGTCCTGATCCTCCTCGAAATTTATGAGGAGGATCCGAGCAAAGTACGAAGAAGATATTAGGATGATCAGGCTCAAGTACGCACTTTGTCCAAACTATTTACTTACATCATTCACTCCAATTTCTGTTAAATGAGTCATGAATTTTTAATGTATGCTTTATAAAAATATGGTAACCATAAAAAAGCAGCCTAAAATAGAGGTTTGTTCTATCAGGCTGCACACGTATTTAACATATTAGACCATCAGGTCTTGATTAAGGAAAATATTTTTATTCGTTGCTTGCTTCCTCATTTATTGACTCCTCGGCCAAAACTGTTAGAGATACGTCAGTTTTTTTCTCTTCGTCAAGAGTAACCTCTAGTAATTCAGCTACATCATCTTTGCCTAGAGTTCTTGCAAGTTCTGCTAAGCTGCCGTATGATGTTATTTCATAATGTTCTAATTTTTGACTAGCAATAATGACGGCAACGTCTCTAACCATTGTATTTTCTTCGGTATCTTCAATAACACCTTCGCCATCTTTAATAATTCCTAGAATGCCTTCACATTTTTTCTTCGATGGTTTTTCACCTAGCAGTTCAAATACTTGTTCTAGACGTTTAATTTGCTCTTCAGTTTCGCCATGATGTTGTACTATACTATCTTTTAGTGCTTTAGAGGTTGCGGCTTTTTCCATCTTCTTTAATGCCTTAAGAGCTTCATGCTCTGCAAAATAGATGTCTTTAACTTCATCTACAAAAAACTCTAATAATTTGCCTTCGTGCTCCTCACCAAAACGAGCTTGCTTTTTTTTCTGAGCTGCTGAAGTACTTTTACTCTGGCTTTTCGACTGAGACTTTGAATTCCCGTTAGACTTGGTTGATTTTTTCTGATCATCTTTTTTCTTATTCTTCGAATCCATAATAAAAAATAGTTTAACAGTTAAACATAAAAATAATTCACCTTAATTGTTTACTAAATAACCTAAAACAAAATAATTCACCTTAATTGTTTAATAAATAACCTAAACAAGTATTTTTCACCTTAATTGTTAGCTACGTTAGCTATAAAAACATATCACCTTAATTGTTTTTTCAATAAAGAAACAGTCTGAATTTATAGGGATAAAGTGCTTGCAACTTTACTTCAGGATAGGTGTAAAATAAATCAAACTGTTCTCCAAAATACTCCATAG
>JAAZCL010000236.1 GCA_012513315.1 Bacteroidales bacterium
ATTTTACACATTGAACTTGAATGACAAAAATATCATCAATTCACCTGCCTACTTTTTACAGCAAAACGACGTTGTTTATGTTGAGCCAAATCAATCCAGGGCAAACTCTTCGAAATATGTGGCAGCCGAGTCTTATCGAATATCCACAATGTCAGTGTTGATATCATTGGCAACGATGGCCGTAACAATATTTGCTGCAACTAAATAATTAAAGCTTGAAGATATAATATGGAGAATAACACAAATATAAAACCTTATAATCCTGAAAAGGAATTCAAATTGTTATCAGAAAAATCATTCGATTTTATTGGACTATTTGTTAAATATCTATCCTTTTGGAAATGGTTTATTATTTCATTAGTCGTATTTATAGCAATAGCTGTAGTGTACATTAAATACAGCTTACCCATATACAAAATTGAAACTGCAGTTTTATTTCAGGATTCTCAAAAAGGAAGTGGATCATCTGCCATGGATGCTTTTGACGGCATGGGGCTTATTACTCAACGAAGTAATGTTGACAATGAAATGGAGATGATTGCAAGTTCATTAATTGCTGATAAGGTGGTGCGTGAGTTAGAAAGCTACACGTCGTACACAAGACTGGAGCATTTTTTGAATTTCATAAAATATAAAAAGGAAGTTTTATATGCAGGCGATAGTCCTATCCGTGTAACTTTGCCAGATAAAATGTTGAATGATATTGAGGATGATATAGTACTTGAAGTACTAGCTAAACCTAACGGTACATTTGAGTTTTCGGGTAAGCATCTAGATAAAGCTTTTACAGTGAAATCGTCTCTAAAAGATAGTTTAGTGGTATTACCATTTGGAGAGATATCTGTTGCGAAGACTACCGTTATACCTGAAGAAGACATGCTTTTGGAGGTTGTTATTAAGCATCCGCTTAAAGTGGCTGATCAATTTACAGGAGGTCTCAAAATGGAAGTTACTTCTAAATCGTCTTCTGTTGTTATGCTCTCTTTAAGTAGTAATAACGCACGAGGAGGAAAAGATTTTTTAGAGCATCTTATTGAAGTGTACAACCGAGAGATGTTGAATGATCAATTGAAGTTGGCTGAGAAAACATCACAGATTATAGATAATCATCTTGGTTTATTAAGCGATGAGTTAAGTGATGTAGATTCTCAGGCAGAAGTTTATAAGCAAAGCCAAGGTATCACAGACCTTGCCAACCAGTCGCATTTATATAGTTTGCAAAGTTCTGGTCTTGAACAAAGGCGATTGGATGTTGAAACGCAGCTTTCTATTGTTTCAGACCTCTATAATTTTGTGCAAAATCAAAGTCCAAGTGATCAGCTTTTACCTGCCAATTCTGGAGTAACTAGTCAAAGTTTAAACAGCATGATAGCCAGTTATAACAGTTTGGTGCTAGAGAAAACCAAGCTATCACGTGTAGCATCTAGTAGCAATCAAGCCATGATTGATTTATCAAACCGAATAGAGTCAATGTATCGTTCTGTGAGGTCTAGTTTGGAAAACGAGAAAAACAACCTCCAAATAGCACTGCGTGATCTTTCTGAACAGCTTGGTGTAGATAGAGCACGCTTGAGAGCAGTTCCTGGTCAACAAAGAATTTATGCAGATATTACTCGTCAACAAGGAGTGAAAGAAGAGTTGTTCTTGTTCTTACTTCAAAAGAAAGAAGAAAAGTACATGAATATGGCTACAGCTGAGCCAAACACAAAATTGATAGATTATGTTAGAATAACGGGTGTTGTTTCGCCAAGTAAAATGCTAAGTCTTTTAATAGCAATTTTCTTTGGGCTAATAGTACCTATTATCATTATAAAAATTAAAGAGCTATTGCGTTATCAGATTGGGCATAAGCAAGAATTAGCAGAAATATCCAACGTTCCTATTTTAGGTGAAATACCTAAGACGCTAGAAACAACTAAGATGATTATAGAAGAGGATGCAACAGATAGCTTCACAGAAAAAGTGAGACTACTTCGTGCCAATCTACTATTTGTGATAGATAGTGTAGACAAGAAAGTAATCAACATGGTGTCGAGCGTTAGTGGTGAGGGTAAAACTTTTTTGACTTTAAATTTAGCTGCTAGTTTAGCAATGCTAGAAAAGAAGGTTTTGATTATTGAGTTGGATGTTAGACGACCTAAATTTGGAATTTATCTTGATGTGCCAAATGATAGGGGTATAACAATGTTTTTGTCAGGGCATCAATCAGCCGATAATTTAATAACCCCCACGGGTATACATCCAAACCTGTTTATGATTAATGCGGGTCCTATACCACCCAACCCTAATGAATTGCTGGCTAAGCCTAAGTTAGATGAATTAATAAAGGATTTGAGAGAACAGTTTGATTATATACTTATTGATACTGCTCCCGTTGGGTTGGTTTCAGATAGCTTGATGCTTAACAGAATAGCAGATATAAACTTGTATGTTGTGCGTGCTGACTTTACGCCCAAGAAAAATATAGAAGATGCAACATTAATCTACAACGATGGTAGGCTTAAAAATATGTATTTCATACTTAACTCAGTTGACTATAATAAACGTCATTATCGATATAATTATGGTAAGAAGTATGGATATGGTTATAGCCAAAAGAAAGGGGTTGCTTATGGATATAAAATTAATAAAGACTAAAGGCAAGCGACGCCATGCGCCAAAGTAGATTATAAATCGAAGATTTTGTAATCTTAGGTTAGCACTTAGCTTTTATCCCACTCTTTGCAAAAGAGTGGGGGAGTAAGTAAACAGTTATAGAC
>JAAZCL010000237.1 GCA_012513315.1 Bacteroidales bacterium
TATGGAGGTAGTGGTCGAGGATCAGGATAAAAAGAGAAAATTCCTTGCGTCCTCAGCTGATATTGATCTGATTCGCAGGATTTACATGACGGCAAAAGAGAGCGATAAAAGCCAGAGGAATATGTGTGCACTTCAGCTGCTCATGCTCACCTGCGCAAGGCCAAAAAACGTCCGCTTCGCAAAGTGGAAAGAGTTCCGTCTGGAGAGAAAGGTATGGCTAACACCTTCGAAAAGAACTGATAAAGAGGCTGATCATGTTATTCATCTCTCCCGTCAGGCATTAGAGCTCCTGGACAGGATAAAAAAACTTAGCCTGGCACCAGAAGACTCTCCTTACCTCTTCCCCGCCGGAGATAATAATGTATTGCCTGATACTGCTTTCGCAAGCGCGATGAAGACGATGGATGTCGGAAGCGATACGCAGACAGCATTCGGCATGCGTTATTCGGCTGAAACCATCATGAAGAATGAATATGAATATGGGGCAAAAGACGGCAAGGAATTGCATATCCTAATCAAGATCTTTATGGATGCCGTTAATCCTGATGGCAAGCCCCAGTACCCGCCCGAGATCCTTATGACGCAAAGGGCTGAACTTGCCCAGTGGTGGGCGGACAAACTGGAGGGAATAGTGTAGTCTGGGCAGTTTAAGTCCATTATTAATTTATTTTATAGTATTAGGTCATCAAAAAACCAGTGGCTCCTTTACATAGAGCCACTGGTTTTTTTCAACGCATTACCATTATGAATGTCAAGTTTTATCTTGTATATTTTAAATATTATGTTTTAGTTTTAATTATTTATGATATTCTTTGCCATAATAAATTACATTATATTCTGACAACCATTCAAATGCCTTTGTGTTTCTTATAGCAAAATTTTCCACAAATTTACCCGCTATTTTATATAAATATCTCGTACACCAAAAAGAAAATGTTATTAAAGACAATAAGCCTGTAAACCTATAATCTACATTTTTTAAAAAATTAGATGCTATTGTTAATATTAAAAAAAATGTTATAGATGTTATTCTTGATGATCCTTTTGATGATGCCCCCATATTTAAAAAATAAATCAAAGGAGCAACTATTAATATTATTATGCCATAGTATTTAAAAAAATAAAATGACCACAAAATAGAAAAAACAACAAACAACGGAGAAAGTAGAAATAATATATTAATAACTCTTTTTTCAAGTAACAATGACTCTCCCGTGTTTTCTAGAATAACAGAGGATGGAATATCCATAAATAAACGTCTTGCCTCAATTAAATCAATACCAACATCTGTATTTATATCTTTTGAGCTTATAGACATTTTTATATCCCCCAATAATTTGAAGAAAAATTTTAAAGGCTTACTATTAATATCTATTAAAAGAAGCTGCTCATATGCCTTCTTTCCTCTCGTTTACGATGTAGAAATCTACTAGCTCGGATGTATTTTGCAAGCAATTTCTTTAGGCATTCTCTTGTATTGTATTATCTCTCAAACTATTAATTTTTTAATTTGATTATCGTTCCTTTTTCAATAAACTTATTGTTTATCTTTTTTACTCATCACCCCAAAAGCCCCTGCAATTAATCCGCAAGTTCCAAGTCCTAACATAAGCCTGCCTACATTTATAGCAGTATATTTAGGTTGTTCAAATATTGTATAATAGCCCTCAAACGAACGCCTTACCCCATAACTTGTGGAAACTACTCTGTCAAACGGTACTAACAAAGTACATTGAAATAATGCCAAAAAAATGAATATTTTAACTGCCTTTCCCATGTTCATCGTAATTCCTCCCACATTTACTATTTTTTGACTATTCAACTTTTTCAATATCCTTTAATGTTTTTCCTTCTTTATCTTTCCATGCAGTTAGTCCGTTGGTACTTCTTCCGTTTACAAAAGCTGCGGCATAAGACGGGCTTTGGAAAAGGACGTTTTCCTGTAATATTCCGTTATTGTCTATCACAGCATTATTACGGGCTTTTTTTACTCCGGGAGGGACACTGTTTGAATCAATGGTATTTATCATGCTTCCCTTTAAGACAACAAAACCTTCTTCTGTCTGTTTGCATTTTGCCTCTGTAATCAGTCCGCTTTTCCTGATTTTTTTCTTAAAGAATAAGATTTTTTCATCGTCAGATTGCTGCTCCGGCACTGAATCAGTTTTTTTCTCTTTGATAAGAGGCTCAAATACCTTATGTCCTAACGTACCCATTACTATCTTTGCGTAGTCAATAAATTCTTCGAGTTCGCTTTCTTTTTCCTCAGTGATATGGCCAAGTGCAGGATCGTTGCCGTTTTTAACTTTATAGCGTTTGGCATCTATTGCCATATTACAGAATCGGTTTTCAAGGTAGCTTATCTCTGTCGCCCCAAAGGAGTCATTTGATGTAGTAAATATTACAGCTTCTGTCCAGTAATCTTTATCAGGGTTGCGTTTGTGTTCCAATAGCCGTGAAAGGATCCCTTCACCTTTCTTCCTTGATCCGGCTTGCCCAATATAGACAACGCTTTTGCCTGTTTCTTCCGATGTACCGAAAAGAAAGTAAACACCGCTTTGCTTGAGGTCATTTCGTTCCCGACAGCTGTCGATTTCAGTTCTGGGAATTTTGTATGCGATGCCTGTCCAGTTGGCGAGAGTGCACTTTATACGACCGGTAGCCGAGCCGTCCATGAGAAATAAAGTAATATTTTTCCCTCTTGTGTTCATAATTAATCCCCCGTCGGAAAAACCGATATCTCTATAAGCTGTTCTGAGATCCTGTCGTAATCTTCACGGCTTATAACCGTATCAAAGAGGCCTACCGGTTCATCTTTGCGGTGACGGTCAATTCCGGCGTACCTCAGACTGGCATCCTCATAACGCTTGAACTTGAA
>JAAZCL010000238.1 GCA_012513315.1 Bacteroidales bacterium
ATCGAAAACAATTTCGATCTTTCTTTTTTTAAGATAGTTGTTACTAACGGCTAAAATTAAATAATGTACTGGAAATCAGGTCACATCATTTTTTTAGCTCATTGTTTTTGTGTTATTTTGCGCCTCAATAAAAAAAGAGCGCTTACAAAAGCAATCTTAAACAATAAATTATGAGACTATATTTAATATCTTTCTTCATTTTAATGAGTACAATTAGCTTTGCTCAAAAGAACGTAAAAGCTTCTTATTATCATGACATGTTTGAAGGACGTACAACTTCCAGTGGAAGTATATACAGAGCAGACAGCTTAACATGTGCTCACAAAAGCCTCCCATTTGGGACTCGTCTGAAAGTAGAAAATCCAAACAACAAAAACTTTGTTATAGTTGAAGTGACTGATAGAGGTCCCTTCATCAAAGGTAGAGAAATCGATTTATCGTACGCTGCAGCTGAACGTTTAGGAATTATAGAAGAAGGTGTGGCAGAGGTGAAAATGACCATGTTGCCAGAGTATAAATTTACACCACCTATTTTCTTTGATAAAAATGCCCTATGTCTTACTGACATAAAGCCAGAAAAAGAGTGTGATGGTATTTACGATATAAACGAAATACTGTATACACAAAAGTGATTCTTTTCCTGGAAGTTACCATTTTAAAGTTATCTCCTCTACTAAAAGCATTATAGACAAACAACTATTTTACTCTCTCTGTTTTTGAGGGAGTAAAATAATTTATTGTCTCTATTCTAGATATTTATAAGTATCAATGCTATTACAATAAGCCCAATAGCAATCTTATTCTTAGTGGCTATCTTTTCTTTAAAAATAAAATATCCTCCAAGATTAATAAAAAGAATGCTGCCTGCACTAAATACAGGATAGGCAACAGATGTTTTTACTGTATCTAATGATAGTATTAGGAAATAGGAGGAAAATAAGTTTGGAATACCTACAGCAAAACCCGTAAGTATATCTTTCACATTGAATTTTGCTTTATCTTTTAATGTGAATACTATGCTAATTAAAAATGCAACAAAGAATATACAGAATAGAAACACAGCCTTATAATCGTTTAACGCATAATTTTGATATATCTTATTCGAAAACTCCGCCATACCTCCAAGAATAAAGAGCAAAATTATAGTGGGTTTGATATCAAATCTCTCTAAAGCTTCAGAAGATAGATTAACTATTACTATTGACACAAGAGAAATAGTAATTCCTATCCACTGTAAAGCAGTTGGAAACTCTCTCCAAAAAATGATAGAAAATATCATAGGAATCAAAATTCCCAATTTGGCAAATGTACCCGATAAGCCTACTCCATTTTCTTTTACGCTCTTTTGATAATATATAAAGGATGAAAAGAAAAAGAACCCTGCAACACTCCCAACAATAACTCCCCATATAATACTAGAATAGGGAGATAATATATAAGAGTCTTGAGATAACAAGTACTTAAATTCATTAATAAAAGAGTCTGTTTTCTCTATACCCGAGAACAAGTTACTATAAAGTATCATAAACAAGCTAGTTGCAAAAGCTATAAAATAGTTTGAGCTTGTTATTAGATACCTATTGGTATTAGAGTTTTCGGTATATTTAAATATCAATGCAATAGTTGCACTACAAAGAGTTGCTAAAAACAAATATAACATAGTACGGTAGTTTAATTCAAAATATTACAAATCAAAATTATATAACTCCTTTCACCTTATTCTTCATTTGTAAAGGAGTATGGATAATCTGACGTCGATATACCTCGCTGTCTATTGGGTGTTTCAGACATCTCTATATCAATATTTGCACCTTCCACCAAGTCTTGAAAAGTTAGATAGTTCTTTGTGTAGTGCTGCCCATTTAGCCTCATAGTGGATATATACCTTCGTGAAGGATGGTTGTTTGGCGCATTTATCTCAATACGATTACCATTCTCTAGTGTTACTGCAATTTTATTGAATAGTGGAGAACCAACAACATACTGGTCGCTTCCTGGACAAACGGGATAGAAACCCAATGCAGAAAAAACATACCATGCTGAAGTTTGACCATTGTCCTCATCACCACAATACCCATCGGGTGCCCAGGTGTAGAGTTTATCCATCACTTCACGAGTCCAATATTGACTTTTCCATGGCTCACCTGCATAATTATACAAGTAAATCATATGCTGAATGGGGTGATTGCCGTGGGCGTACTGCCCCATATTCATTATTTGCATCTCTCTTATTTCGTGAATCACATGTCCATAGTAGCTATCATCAAAAATTGGAGGCATTATAAACACTGAGTCTAACATTGTTATAAACTCTTTGTTTCCACCCATCAGGTCGATCAGTCCTTGCGTATCATGAAACACCGACCAGGTGTAATGCCAACTATTACCTTCAGTAAATGCATCACCCCATTTTGTAGGACTAAATGGAGACTGAAAAGTTCCATCTTCGTTCCTACCACGCATTAGTTTATGTTCAGTCGAATATAGATTGCGGTAATTTTGTGAGCGTTTTGCAAAAAGATCAACCTCTTGCTGAGGTCTGTTTAAGGCTTTTGCTAGTTTAAATATCGTCCAATCTGCGTAGGCATACTCAAGTGTTCGAGCAGCATTCTCATGAATCCCCACATCATACGGCACATAGCCAAGCGTGTTGTAGTACTCATGTCCCAATCGCCCTGTTGATGAAACAGTAGGATGCACATTTTTTGTACCATGCAGTACCGCTTCATAGAGTGTTTCTATATCATAGCCTTTCAAACCTTTCAAATAAGCATCAGCAACTACTGATGCTGAATTATTACCAACCATTATACCCCTATGACCTGGACTAGCCCATTCAGGCAAAAATCCACTCTCTTTATAAGTATTTACCAATCCCTGCTGTATCTCCTCGTTTACCGAAGGATAGATAAGGTTGAGCAAGGGGAATAGTGAACGCAACGTATCCCAAAACCCAGTATCGGTG
>JAAZCL010000239.1 GCA_012513315.1 Bacteroidales bacterium
ACAGGAGCACCACCCACTTTCTTTCCGTCGGGTAGCATATCCCACAGAAACTCTCCTATACCTACTACAACGGGGTTTTTATTTTCATATTCTAATCGGATTTTCCAAAAGTCAGAGATCTTTTGATCAGAAATATCAGGATAAATTTCAAAGAATGCTTTTTCAAATCCTTTTTTGTCAGCTCTGTAGTGCAATTCAAGCTGTTCTGAGTTATTAATATTTTCCTGTATCCTGTTTTTCATTCATTATAATTGTTTTTGGATTTGAAAGAGAATTAACCTGCTGATTAACGCTGTAATTGAAAACACAATATATCTATATTTTCTTTTTTATGATGAAAAGCTGAGAGATTTGATAAAATAATTACTGCTGTTTTGTTATCAATATTTATTGTTATTGAGGACGTATAACCTCCTGTTCCACCATTATGCCAAAAAAGGTCTTCGTCGTTTTGAGATTTTAAAATATGCCATCCCAGTCCTATTTTCATGTTTTCGTTGACTGTGAAAGTTGGTGTTCTTGTTAATGCAAGTTCTACATTATTGGTATTAAATTGGGCTGTTGCAAATTTTACTAAATCTTCAGTTGTAGATAGTACCCCACCCGCTCCTATCAATACATCCCAGTCCCAATTGGATGCAATTTTTCCTTCTGGATTTAATCCTTTTACAAGTTTGTTATCTAAATCACAAGAGCTTGTATATGAATTATTCATTTTGTACTTATCAAAAACGAGACTTTGCAGTAGTTCTTGAAAGCTAGTTTTCTCCGCCAATCCTAATGTGTATCCTAGTATACCTGTTCCTATGTTTGAATATAGAAATGTTTTTGTTGTTCCTTTTTCCACCCTCAGAAGATTTTTAAGGTACTCTTCCAATTGGTTTTTTCCATAACTCTTGTAGGGATTGGCTTCGTTGGATAAATCTAAATTATCAGGCAATCTACTTAATCCTGAAGTATGGTTAGCTAGCTCTTTAAATGTTATTATTGTGTTATTATTGAAAGTAAAAGGAAAATAAGGATTGATTGGGTCAGTTAGCTTTATTCTCTCATCTTCAACTAAGGAGGCTAATACCGTTGAAGTAAAAACTTTAGTGATTGAACCAATCTCAAAAACTTTGTTTTGATTATTTATTGACTTAATTGTATCGTTTGATTTTATAATTCCATAATAATTGGTTTTACCATCCTGAATTATCGCAATGGATAGTTGAGTATTATCTGGTAAGTTTTTAGTCAATAAAAAGATGAGTTCGGAAGTTCTTTTCGGGTAATTGTTTAATGCATTGATAGGATCATTTTCACAACCTCCTGTTTTAGCATATAATTGAGTTGTAATTAAAAATATGGATAAGATAATAAACAGTCTTTTCATACTTTCAAGTTGTTACTTTCCGATACAAAACTTACTAAAAATACTGCCAAGTATCTCATCAGTAGATATATGCCCTGTAATCTCACCAAGATAAAACATACACTCACGTATATCCTGAGCCAGAAAATCGTGAGTGATTTCTAGCTCGAGTCCCTCTTTAACTCTTATGATAGCCTCTAATGCCTTTTTTAAAGCCTGATAATGGCGCATATTGGTAACGATAACGTCATCTTCGCCAATGGATGGTATCGCAGCTGTATTTACCAAAAGATCTTGAAGTTGATTTGTGTTATGGTGCTGTTTAGCTGATATAAAGAGTCTGGTAGCTTCAAGATCAGGCAATATAGAGTTAAATTCTTCTTGCTGATCTACAGACAACAGGTCGGCTTTATTAAACAGTAATATCAGATTCTTATCTTGAAGTTTAGGGGTAATTAATGATGCCAGCGACTCAATTTTATCAATTGAGGTTGTTAAATCAATCATCCAGATAACAATGGAGGCCTGTTCTATTTTTTGATACGTACGCTCGATACCCATAGACTCAATCACATCGCTAGTTTGTCGAATACCTGCTGTATCTATAAACCTAAATGTTACTCCATTTATATTTACTACATCTTCTATAACGTCGCGTGTGGTGCCATGAATATCGCTTACAATTGCTTTATCTTCGTTTAATAAGAGGTTCAGGAGTGTTGATTTACCAACATTTGTTTCTCCAATAATTGCAACAGGTATACCACTTTTTATTGCATTTCCCATTCTAAATGAGTCGGCAAGTGTCTCAATCTCCTTTTCAATATTTATTGTAAGATCAAAAAGGTGATTTCTGTTTGCAAACTCTACGTCCTCTTCAGAGAAATCAAGCTCCAGTTCAATAAGCGAGGCAAAATGTAATAATTTATCACGTAGTAAGGTAAGCTTTTTAGCAAAACCCCCACGCATCTGATTCATTGCAACACGATGTGATGCTTTTGACTCAGATGCTATCAGGTCGGCTACAGCTTCGGCTTGACTCAAGTCTAACTTCCCATTTTTAAATGCGCGTTGTGTGAACTCACCTGCTTGGGCTAATCGTGCTCCAATTGTTAGAAATAACTCTAAAAGCTTTTGTTGAATATAAACTGAACCATGGCAAGATATTTCTACACTTTCTTCACCCGTAAAAGAGTGAGGTGCATGAAATACTGTAACCAATACTTCATCTAGTATTTCATCATTATCTACAACTCGTCCAAAATGAACTGTATTACGAGAAGCGTCGGTTAGTTTTTTGCCACCTGGCGATATAAATACTTTATGAGTAAGTGCGATGCAACCTTTCCCTGACAAGCGTATGATGGCTAGTGCTCCCATACCTGGAGGTGTGGATATAGCACAAATAATATCATTATTGATCAATTTTTCTTTCCCTTTTTAATGTATATGATATATAAAAACCTCACTTTTTAAAACATCAATTTTAAAACCTGATGTTGCTAACATTTGAAACTACTAGTATATGAAACTGATAGTATCTGAAACTGCTAATATTAAAAACTACTAGTACCTGAAGCTACTACCTCCTAAAAACTCTCTTAATAGTGATGTAGGCGGGAGTTCACGGTCAGTGATATAATTGAAGTAGCTAAGGAATTTTAATAAGCGATATGCTTCTGAATATTCGGGCACTGTTTTCGGTACTTGCATAAGTATGGGTTCTGCGTGTTGTCTTATTGCCGCCAACTCATATATCATAGCTGAGTTGAACATCACATCAGCATTTTCTTGAAATGGGAATATCCATTTATCCTCACCACGTCTTACACTATCCCAACGTGAAATAGTTTGCTGCGCTGAGTATCCTCTGTATGTGTAATCTCTAACCATGCGACGTATCAGCCTATTATCTGAAGCGGGTATCCAGTTATGATCGTCCAACGAAATTGTAGTGAGTGCCGATACGTATATTAGAAATTTATTTTCGGAAGGAATATGTGAAGTTAATTCTGGATTCAATCCATGAATACCCTCTACTATTAAGATGCTATTTTCGTCCATCTTCAGGTAGTTGCCGCGGTATTCACTCATTCCTGATACGAAATTGTAAAATGGAAGCTCCACCTTCTCGCCTTTCATCAGTTTAAGCATATGATCTTCAAACAGCTCTAAGTTAAGAGCATAAAGAGATTCATAGTCTTTTTCTCCATGTTCGTCTAAAGGAGTTTTATCTCTATCTATAAAATAATCGTCTAACGAAATGCCAACAGGTTTTAAAAGATTTACTCTTAATTGCACTTCTAATCGTTTCCGAAAGGTAGTCTTGCCCGACGAAGAAGGACCAGATATGAATACCACTCTAACACCTTCCTTAAATCTTTTTGAGATATCGCTTGCTATATCGGTAATTTGCATCGACTGGTAAGCCTCTGCCACCTGAATAACCTCGTAAACTTTGTCTTCTTTTATTGCAGTATTAAGATCGCCCACGTTATCAAGCTCACTTATTTTCAAGAAATTCAAATGCTCTCTGTAAATATTCAATAATTTCTCCTGATAAACTTCAGGCTCTAGCTCAACTGGGTTTTGACGATTTGGAACTCTCAATAAAAAGCCTCCATTATGTGGTTGAATATCAAACATTGTAATATAACCGGTAGATGGTGTAAGACATCCATAAAAATAATCTATATATTCTCCTAGCTTAGAGTACCTTGCATATAATAAATCAGAGGTCTCGAGTAGAGTAGCTTTATCATCCATACCCAATTCCTTAAATAGCTTTACTACCTTAACAGTCTCTTCTTCAACTTGAACAAATGGCATATCGGCTTCTACAATTTCTTTCATACGGTTGCGCACAGCATCTAGTTCGGGTATACCTACCGGAACATCAGACTCTATCTGAAAATAATATCCTCTCGATACAGCATGCTCAATATACATTTTGGCATGAGGTAATATGTCATCTACTGCCTTGGCTAAAATAAAACAGAGCGAACGCACATATGTGCGCATTGCAGATGAGTTTGATAGGTCTACGAACTCCACTGTTTTGGGTCTGTATACCCTATATGATAGTGATTCTGTTTTATTATTAACTTTAGCATTTGCTATCAGATATTGAGATTTCACACCAAACAGATCTATAAGGTCAACTAATGTTGAGCCAACTGGTATGTCTTTATATTCATTTGTATTTACACAATGTACTCTAACTGTTTCGGTCATAATTATTTTTTTTTATTGGAATTACTAAATTACATATTTTTTTGGAGATGGTTACAATATACTTTAATCTATACCTAAAAAAACTTATCTTTGTTTTAATAATGATTATGACTCTATTAGATATTAGGAACATATTGAGATTAGAATAATTACAGAAAAGTATCATTAAAACGGGGTAATTATGAACGATTGGAAAAAAAGACTGGATATGGTATACTCTACAAATCCTGATTATCACTTCAATGAGGAGAGCGAAGCTAATATTGAAACAGTTGCCGAAGGTAAGCAGCTGTTACGCATTAGTCTCGATAAAAGAAACAGAAAAGGAAAATCGGTTACACTTATTACAGGATTCAGTGGCAGTGATGAAGAACTTAATACTTTGGGCAAACTTCTTAAAACTAAATGTGGCGTAGGAGGTTCAACAAAAGATGGTGATATAATAATTCAAGGAGATCATCGCAACAAAGTTCTGGATATTTTACAAAAGGAGGGGTATGTTAAATCACGTATCATCTGAAAAAGCATCGTTACATATAATAAAGGCATCTGCAGGATCTGGTAAAACACATCGTCTTACTGGAGAATACATGAATTTGCTCTTTTCTAAACCTAATAACCATAAACATATACTGGCTGTTACCTTCACTAATAAGGCAACAGACGAAATGAAGTCGAGAATTGTAGATGAACTTTTTAGACTTGCATCGGGTTCTGAATCTGAATTTCTAAGTGGATTAATTGAGAAGTTCGGTTTAGAAGAAAAATATATCAGAACAATATCTAAAAACATATTAGAAGCAATACTTCATGATTATTCCTCTTTTTCTATAAGTACAATAGATAGATTCTTTCAGCAAACCATGCGTGCGTTTACTCGCGAGATGGGACTTGCAGGTGGCTATAATGTTGAAGTTGACCATAGTGCACTTTTAATGGAGACTGTTGATCTTATGCTTTCTGAACTCGACGACCCTAATAATAAAGCCCTCACAGAATGGCTTTTAAGGTTTATGCAAAATAGCATTGAAGAGGGTAAGAGTTGGAGAGTTGAAAGAGAAGTTCTCCAACTTGGAGGTGAGCTATTTAATGAAACTTATAAGTCGCTAACTGATGAGGAGCAGGCTACTATTCAAGATAAAACACATCTAGAGAATTATAAGCAGATGCTTATGAGAATAGTAAAAGGATATGAGTCGGAACTCAAAGAAGTGGGCGAAAGGGCTGTTGCAATTATGAATAACAGTGATTTACTGCCTGCAGACTTTAAAGGGGGTAGCAGATCACAGTTTTTTAAATTTGATGTTATTTCAAAAGGCGGTGTGCCTGATATGACAAAAACATTTCTTAGTTTCCCCGACAATATCGAGTCGTGGTATATCAAAAAGACACCTGCTGATATTATTGCAAAGATTGAAAATGCATATAGGGCTGGCCTAAACGATTGTGTTAAACAGGTTATTGATCTTTATGAGAATAATATAAATTACAATAGCTCAAAAGTTATCCTTCAAAATTATTATGCACTAGGAATTCTAAATGATATAAAGAAGAGGTTGCAAAAACTGCAAAAAGAGAATAATGTTTTGTTTATCTCTGATACTACAGAGCTTTTAAATGATATAATTGCAGGTTCCGACTCTCCATTTATATATGAAAAAACCGGTACAAGAATTACAAATTATATGATTGATGAGTTTCAAGATACTTCACGAATGCAGTGGGATAACTTTAAACCATTAATTGAGGAAAGCTTGGCATCGGGCAACTTCAACCTTATTGTGGGTGATGTAAAACAGAGTATTTATAGGTTTAGGAATTCCGATTGGCGCTTATTAGAAGAGCAGGTGGATGTCGATTTCCCTAAAGAATATTTAGAGAAACATCTTTTAGATACTAATTGGCGAAGTGATACAAAGATTGTGGAGTTTAATAATACATTCTTCAAGTCGGCCGCTGCAATACTGCAAAACGATTATAATGCAATTGCCAACGATGATGAAAATAATCAGATTGCAAATGCATACGGCGATTTGTATCAATATATACCTGAGAGAAAAAGTGATAGTAGAGGGCATGTAAAAGTTACATTCTTAGATAAAGAAAACGAATGGAAGGATGAGGCTCTAAGAAGGCTTCCATTAGAAATTGAATCTCTGCAAGATCAGGGTTTCTCACTTAAGGATATTGCTGTAGTGGTTAGATCTAACAGAGAAGCCGTGGAGGTTGCAGAGGCACTACTTAAGTATAGTGATGAACATCCTCATTCTCGTTATAGATATGACATAATCTCTAATGAGGCGCTATTAATTGGTAGCGCACAGAGCGTAATTACTATTATCTCTATTATGAGATACCTACGCAGCCCAGAAGATAAGAGGTTGCACATGATGGCAATTTATGAATTTTATCGATTTAAAGCAAAATGTACTCCCAACGAAGCATTGCTGGCCTACCGTGAGGAGTGGAACAGAGATTTCCCCAACGACGTAAAACATCTATTAAATGAATTGGAGTCGTTACCCTTTTATGATATGATAGAAAGATTTATTACTGTGTCGGTTAAGAGTCTCGATGAAAAAGAAAATGCTTATATACAGGCTTTTCTAGACATCGCCCTTAAATTTAGTGTGGATAAATCTGCCGACATTAATGCTTTTATCGATTGGTGGGATGATAAAGGTAAAGATAAAACTCTGTTCTCACCTGAAGAACAAGATGCAATAAGATTAATCACCATTCACAAATCAAAAGGCTTAGGATTTGGCGCAGTAATTATGCCTTTTGTCAACTGGAGGTTTGAAATTGGTCCCAGTAATAATATTATCTGGTGTAAGCCCACTGTTGCACCATATAACTATCTTAATGTTATTCCTCTGAAATACTCGAAAAGGTTGGTTGAAACAATTTTTAGAGATGATTATTTAAACGAGAAGAAGCTAACATTAATAGATAATCTAAATATGCTTTATGTTGCTTTTACTCGTGCTAAACACCGACTCATTATATTTGCTCCTAAACCCGGAAAGGGTGATAGCATTAGTGATACAGCTATTCTTTTAGAAAAAGGTATTACTAATGATCCTACTCTATCGGGAGAAAACTTAAAAGAAATTGATGGTGCAATGGTTTTAGAATTAGGGAGCCCCGATAAACATGATAGAAAAACTGACTCACATGTAACTAGCACATATAAAACAGGCAAATGGCACTCTCAGCCATTTGATAATCGACTTCAATTGAAGCTCAATTCAATTGGCTTTTTTAGTGATGATGGTAGTCGCGACTATGGAAAAATGATGCACGATATTGTTAGTAATATCGAGAAGCTCGAAGATATCGCTGAAGCAGTGAGCAGAAAGATATCGGAAGGTGAAATAAAAGTAGATAATAGAGATAAAATCATAAGTGAGATTGAAGGTTATCTTACAAAACCAGA